>NZ_JBGBPT010000113.1:0-25380 GCF_041106355.1 Streptomyces sp. BF23-19
TGGTACGGGCCCTTCGCTGTACCGTCGGTCAGCCGAGGCGCGGGTCGCGCGGGGGCTGCTGGGGCTGGGGCGGCTGCTGCTGCGGGGCCTGGGGCTGCTGCCAGGGCTGGCCGGGCTGCGGGTACGGCTGGCCGTAGGGCTGAGGCTGCTGGGGCTGCGGCGGCTGCTGGTACGGGGGTTGGCCCTGGGGCTGCCCGTACGGCTGCGGCTGCTGAGGGGGCTGCTGCCCGTAGGGCTGCTGAGGAGCCTGGGGCTGCTGCGGCGCACCCCAGTGTCCCTGCGGGGCCTGCTGCTGGGCCCGCAGGAAGTCCTCGGCCACGAGCGCGGAGAGGTTGAAGTACGCCTCGCGCGTCTTGGGCCGCATCATGTCGAGATCGACCTCGGCGCCGGCCGCGAGGTGCTCGTCGAACGGCACGACGACGACACCGCGGCAGCGGGTCTCGAAGTGCTGCACGATGTCCTCGATCTTGATCATCTTGCTGGTCTCGCGGACCCCCGAGATGACGGTGAGGGAGCGCGAGACGAGGTCGGCGTACCCGTGGGCGGAGAGCCAGTCGAGGGTGGTGCTGGCGCTGCTGGCGCCGTCCACGGACGGGGTCGAGATGATGATCAGCTGATCGGCCAGGTCCAGGACGCCGCGCATGGCGGAGTAGAGGAGGCCGGTGCCCGAGTCGGTGAGGATGATCGGGTACTGGCGGCCCAGCGTCTCGATGACGCGCCGGTAGTCCTCGTCGTTGAAGGTCGTGGAGACGGCCGGGTCCACGTCGTTGGCGATGATCTCCAGGCCGGAGGGCGCCTGGGAGGTGAACCGGCGGATGTCCATGTACGAGTTCAGGTACGGGATCGCCTGGACCAGGTCCCGGATGGTGGCGCCGGTCTCGCGGCGGACCCGGCGGCCGAGGGTACCGGCGTCGGGGTTCGCGTCGATGGCCAGGATCTTGTCCTGGCGCTCGGTGGCGAGGGTGGCACCGAGGGCGGTGGTGGTCGTGGTCTTGCCGACGCCGCCCTTGAGGCTGATGACGGCGATGCGGTAGCAGGACATGACCGGGGTCCGGATCAGTTCCAGCTTGCGCTGGCGCTCCGCCTCGGCCGCCTTGCCGCCGAAGCGGAACCGGCCGCCGACACCGTTGTTGTTGTTCTTGGGCTTCTGCTTGTTGCGCAGCAGGCGGTCGGAGGACAGCTCGACGGCGGCGGTGTAGCCGAGGGGCGCCCCGCCGCCGGTCTGGCCGGCCGAGTAGCGCGGGTCGTGCGGCTGCGGCTGAGGTGCCGGCTGGTGCTGGTGCTGCGGGGGCTGCTGCTGCCCGGGCCCGGCGGACCACTGACCGGCCGTACGGGGGTCGTAGGACTGCTGCGGGGCCGGCTGCGGCTGCTGGGGCTGCGGGGGCGTGGGAGCCGGCGGCGGGAACGGGTAGGCGTCCGGGGTCCCGAACGCGGGCGGCGGCGAAGGCAGTTCGCCACCGGGTCCCCCGAACGGGGTCTCCACGACGGCCGGCGGCGCGTCCACGGGGCCGACCGGCGCGGGCGCGGACACCGCCGCGGGCTGCTCGGCGGACGGCAGTACGGGCGTTCCCTCGGCGGGAGTGTCCCGCGGCCCGGCCCAGGGCGAGGGCGGAACCTCCGCGACCGGGTCGGCGACCGGCTCCGCGACGGGGGTCGACGGCAGGGGCGGGTACGGGGTGACCGTGTCGACGGGCGGCAGCGCCGGGAACGGCGTCGCGGGCGGGGCGTCCACCGGAGCCGGCTCCGGAGCGACCTCCTCGGCCGCGGGCAGGGGTACGGGCACCTCGGCGACCGGGGTCGGGTCCGGGAAGGCCGGGTCCGGGGACGGGGCGATCGGAGCCGGGGCCGGGGGTTCGAGCGCGGGCGGGGCCTGCTCGACCGGAGCCGGAGTCGGAGCCGCCGCGGGAGCCTCGATCGGCGTGGGAGCCGGGGCGGGAGCGGGAACCGGAGCGGGGGTCGTGTACGGCAGGGCCGACTCGACGGGAGCCGGGGCCGGAGCCGGAGCGGGGTCCGCGATCGGTGCGGGTGCCGGAACCTCGGCCGGAACCTCGGCCGGAGCCGGAGCCGGAGCCGGAGCCGGAGCCTCGGCCGGGGCAGGAGTCGAGTACGGCAGGGCCGGAGCCTGGTACGGCGGCGCGGCGTCGACCGGGGCCGCGGGAGCGGGCGGGAACGGAGCCGGCAGCCCCGCCCCGTCGGACGGCGTCCGCGGGACCGGCGGAGCGATCCGCATCGTCGAGGGCGACGCCGGCTCCGACGGGCGGTGGGGCTCGAAGCCACTGCCCTCGGGGAGCCCCGGCACCTGCGCGGCCGGGGTCCCACCCTGCATGTACCAGGCGGGCGGGGTGTAGTCGATGGTGAACTCGCCCGTCACATCGGGCTCCGCGTCGGACTGATCGTCCGTCGGGACGTCCCACGTCCCGCCGCGCCTCTCGTTCCGATCGCCGCTCACTGGTCCTCCTGGTCTGTCGAACACTGGTCCGGCGCCCACCTCGCCGCGCCCGGACCCAGCCTAATCGCGCCCCGACGCCACTGTCCGCCCCCCTCAGGGGGCCGGGTCAGTCGATGCGCCGGGCCCCGCCGAGCAGGCCCGTCTCGGCGTCCGTCCCCTGGGTCATCACGAACTGCCGGTCCCGCGGCGTGCACCACAGGGTCACCCCGTCGCCCAGCGTCGGCAGGGAGTCCACCGCCGGTCTCGGGAGCCGCATCAGACGCCCGATCTGCTCCGCCTCGTCCGGAGACACCCGTTGCACGCCTACCAGGGACGACTGCTGCAGCAGGCGCGGCGCCGTCGGGCTCAGGTACGGCAGCAGGGTCAGCACCGACTGCCAGGGCCCGGCCACCACGCGCCCGCGCGGCGGCCGCATGCCACAGTCGCGGATCACCAGCACCGGGCTGCCCGCCGAGGCACCCTGCGGCGGGATCCGACCCACCTCGTGCAGGGTCACGCACTGCTGCCCGCCGCCCGCGGCCTGGGCCAACCCGGACCACACCTGCCCGCGCCCGGTCTCCACCGCCACGCGCGCACCCGTGGCCGCCGCGCGCAGCGCCAGCACCTGGGCCGTCCACAGGCCGCCGATCAGCGTCACCTCGTACGGCGTCGGCCGGTTGATGCCGAGCACCGCCGACCGGCCCTCGGCGTCCACGCCGATGACCACCCCGTCGTCCCCGACGGGCAGCGCCAGCAGGTCCAGGTCCGTGGCGGGCACCACGTGCCGCTCCCGACGCGGGCCGACCAGCCCGAATCCGCCCCTCATCGCGCCCCTCCCAGCGGCAGCGAAGCCAGCAGCCCCGGCACCTGTTCACGGTCGAGCCGGACCAGTCCGGTCTTCACGCCCCGTGCCGTCCTCTCCAACTCCCGTCGGGCCGAGACGAGTTCCTCGTCGCTGCGACCCGTCACCCGTACGTGTCCGGTCAGGGTGACGCCCTGTCGCTCCGCCGGGGCCATCGTCAGGCTGAAGTTGGTCGCCAGCGCGGGGAGCGAGGTGAGCAGCGCCACGAACTGCGGCAGCGCCGCAGCACCGGCGCCGCCGAGCTGCGGCCAGCGGCCTATCCAGTACGTCGTGTGCCGTCGGTCGTCGCAGCGCCAGGTCCGCGAGGTCTCCTCGGTCCGCCGCCCGGTGCTGTTCGAGCGCCCGGCCTGGGTGATCGCCATCGGGTTCGCGCACGAGGAGGTGGCCAGCGCCGCCGTCAGCTCCTGCTCGGTCAGCACGGTGGCCGTGAACCCGGCCCCGGCCAGCCGGCTCGCCAACTGGTCCGCCGCGCGCACCAGGCAGCGCTGCGCACCGGCCAGCCCGCCGCCGCGCGCGGTGACCGCCTCCGGGCACAGTTCCGGGTCCAGCTTGAGCGCTATCCACGTCAGCCGGACCGCCGGGGTGCCCGTCCGGGCCTGCAGCGGCGCGTAGTTGCGCGTCGCCATCGACCGCTCGGGCAGGTGCGGGGCCGGCGCCGGCTGGGTGTGCTGCACGAGCTGAGCGGACTCCAGCCGGATACCGTCCACTTCGAGGATGTCCCGTACGACGGCCAACGGCAGCGGCCGCGCCGCCCGGTCGGGCCGCAGCGCGGTGGCGTCCGTGTCCACCTGGACGACCGCGGTCAGGAAGGTCCCGTCGCCGACCATCCCGACGGGACGCCGGTCACGGTCGCTGAAAGTGAGGGTGCGCAGCGCCGGATCGGCCTCGACCAGCGGGGCGAGCCCCGGCTCCGTGCCCGCGGGCACGGTGAAGGCGGCGGCCCGGCGCCGGCGGGAACGCAACGCGAGCGCGCCACCGATCCATTCCGGCAGGGAGCGCTGGTGGCGGCGTACGACCGCGAGCACCACCAGGACGAGCGCCAGGACACCGGCGGGAACCAGCAGCAGCGGTTCGACCACCCAGGCCACCAGCAGGGCGGCTGCCGCGACTTGGAGCAGAACGAGCTGTTGCAGTCGGAACGGTCCGAAGCGGCCGGGGCTCGACTTCGGATGCGGCGTCACCCCGACACGTGCCGGTGCGGGCGCGCCGGTCTGCTGCTCCGTCGCGGTGGCCATCACTCGCGCACTTCCCCTTTCCGGGGCCAGACCCCGTGAGTCCCGGCGCTGCGCGGCACCTGCCGCACGTCCCCGGAATCTCCCCAATCCACCCCAACAAGCCCTGATTGACCCGGTGCGGAGGGGGCTGGGCGGCAGCCTCACCCTACCCGGCCCCTTCATACCGTCCGTCAAGAGGCATAGTAGGTGCCCGGTCCGACAATCGAGGCCCGGGGACCGTACTCACCGGCCGGGCCGTGCGGGGAGAAGCAGGCGGTCATGGCATCACGACGTGATGAGCTCAACGCGTACACCTTTGCGAAGCGGCGCACGGTGGCCGCGTTCCTCCAGCCATCCGCCACGGGAACCGAGGAAGGCGCGCCGCGTCCGCTGCGCGCGGTCCTTCCGGGGCTGATCGTCGGCGCGCTCGTGCTCGCCGGATTCGGCGCCTGGGGCATGTTCAAGCCGACGGCCCCCAAGGGGTGGGCGGAGCCGGGGGTCAGGGTCATCGTCGGCAAGGAGTCGACGACCCGCTACGTGGTCCTGACCACGAAGGTGGGCGGCAAGGACCAGACCCGGCTGCACCCGGTGCTGAACCTCGCCTCCGCCCGACTCCTGCTGGATCCGTCGAAGTTCAAGGTGATCCAGGTCGACGACAAGGTCCTGGACGCGGGCAATCCGCCGCGCGGGCCCATCATCGGCATCCAGTACGCCCCCGACCGGCTCCCCTCCAAGGAGGAGGCCGGCAAGGCCAAGCGCTGGGCCGTCTGCCAGCAGCCCGGCGGCAACGGCCGTGGCGTGCAGACCGCCACCTTCGTGCTCGCCGACCGCGAGGCGGCCAGGACGGACGACGCCCGCAGGCTCACCGACACCCAGTCGCTGTACGTGCAGAGCACGGCCGCGGGCCAGGAGCGCTACCTGGTCGACGCGGCCGGGACGAAGTACAAGTTCCCGGAGGGCACCCCGGCCGCCGGGACGATGACCAACGCGCTGGTCGGCACCGGCGCCACCCCGCAGCAGGTCAGCCCGGAATGGCTGGGGACCCTCAACTCCGGCGAGGACCTGTCCTTCCCGGCGCTGCCCGGCAAGGCCGGCACCGACGCCGGGGTGAAGGGTCTGGGCACCGCTGACAACAAGGTCGGGATGGTGCTCCAGGCGCAGACCGGTTCCGGCGCGCAGCACTACGTGGTGCTGCCCGGGAAGGTCGCCCCGGTCTCCGACTTCGTCGCCTGGCTGCTGATCTCGGCGCCCGCGACCGACGGCCTCAACATGCACGGCAAGCCCCGCGAGGTCGACCTCCAGTCGATCAACCCGGACCCCGCGCCGTTCGCGGGCGACATCAGGTGGCCCCAGAAGAAGACCGAACGCATCAACCAGACGACGCCGCCCGCCGGTAACCAGTCCGGTGGGGCCAACAACCGCGACACGGTCTGCAGCGTCCTGCGCTCGGTCGACGGCCAGGGCAACCAGACCCTGAGCACCTGGGCCGGCACCGGCTTCCCGATCGACATCACCGCCAGCGGCACCAGCGCGTACGTCACCCCGGGCTCGGGCCTGCTCTACACCCAGGTCCAGGGCAAGCAGACCACGGCCGGCGGCTCCCTCTTCCTCGTCACCGACACCGGGCTGCGGTACGCCGTCCAGGCCAACGGCGACAGCGACAGCGAGCAGTCGAAGATCGGCGCGCCCGACCAGTCGAAGGCCGGTACGGACGGCCGCCCGGAGGCCAGCCAGGCGCAGGTCCGGCTCGGCTACGGCAACGTCAGCCCGGCCATGGTGCCCATCGCCTGGTCGGAGTTCCTCTCCAAGGGGCCGCGACTGGACACCAACTCCGCCCGTCAGCCCCAGGGTTCGTGAGGAAGCCGCCGATGACCCAGACCCACGCGTCCCGGCGGACCCTCCTGGCCGCCGCCTTCGCCCTCACCCTGGCCTCGGGCGGCACGGGCACGGCAGCCGGGGCCACGGCCGCCGCGCCGCAGCCCCCGTACGCGCTGCGCCTCGACGGCGCGGGGGAGTGCACCTTCCCGATGAAGAAGCAGATCGAGGACCGGCCCTGGGCCCTCCAGCGACTGCTGCTCGACGAGCTCTGGGCCCAGACCAAGGGCAAGGACAAGAGCGGCAACAGCGTCCGCGTCGCCGTCATCGACACCGGCGTGGACCGGGCGAACCCGCAGCTCAGCGCGGCCATCGACACCGGCGCCGGCAAGGACTTCGTCGACCCGAAGGGCGGCGACGGCACCGCCGACACCGTCGGCCACGGCACCAAGGTCGCCGGGCTGATCGCGGCCCGACCCCAGCAGGGCACCGGCTTCGTCGGACTGGCCCCGGACGCCACCATCATCCCGATCCGGCAGAACGACGGGCAGGGCAAGGGCAACGCCGCGAACCTGAGCCAGGCCATCGACCACGCGGTGGCCAAGGGCGCCCAAGTGATCAACATCTCCCAGGACACCGACGCGCAGCTGTCCGCCGAGTCCGACCTCGGCAAGTCGGTCCAGAAGGCCGTCGCCGCCAACGTCGTGGTCGTGGCCTCGGCGGGCAACGACGGCATGAGCGGCCAGAAGCGCAAGACGTACCCGGCGGCCTTCCCGGGCGTGCTGGCCGTGGGCGCCTCGGACCGCAACAACGAGCGGGCCCAGTTCTCCCAGCCGGGTGACTTCATCGGGGTGGCGGCGCCCGGCGTCGACATGGTCTCCACCGTCCCCGGTTTCGGCCAGTGCATCGACAACGGCACCAGTTTCTCCGCGCCGTACGTCGCCGGCGTCGCCGCCCTGCTGCGCGCCGAGCATGCGGACTGGTCCGCGCAGCAGATCGTCTGGCAGATCCAGAACACCGCCGAACGTGCGGTCAACGGCCGTGACGACTACGTGGGTTGGGGCATCATCGACCCGGTGCGCGCGCTCTCCCACGATCAGGAGGCCCCGAAGGCCCCGGCCCCCGCCCCCGGCCCCCCCCCGGCGCCCGCCCCGGAGGCGGCGCCGCTGCGACTCACCGAGACGGCCCAGGAGCGCCAGGAGCGGTTCGGCACGTACGCTCTCGGCATCGGTGCGATCCTGATCGCCGTCATCGCCGGAACCGCGACGGTCGTCCGCGACGCCCGCGGCCGTAAGCGCCGTTTGCAGTGAACGGTCACAGTTCATCTACGGAAGCGCCCCACCGGTGTTGGGGCTGTCAGATGAACTGGCTAGAGTGACACCAGGCTTCACGAGTGTGATCGGGGGATCGCGTGGAGCGGAGGGGGACGCCCGAGGGCGCGTGGCTCGAAGCCGCGCCGGGTCCGGGACCGTGTCCGCTCCGCTGCGCAATCCGCCGGTTCTGCCGGCGAATTGAGAAATGAGGAGCTTCGATGAGCACGAACACCTTCGGACTTGCAGACGATCCGGTCGTCAAGGCGAAGAACAAGATCGAAGAGACGGGAACCGCCGTCTCCAAGCAGGCCCGCGAGCTGGCTGACATCCTCGCCACCGTGAGCGCCGGCTGGACCGGTGTCGGTGCCGATGGGTTCAGGCAGGCCCAGGTGCTGCTGAACGAGGACCACGACACGATCCGTCGTCTCCTCCGCGTCCTGCACCACGCGGTGTCCGAGACCAAGAACCTGACCAACGCCCAGGACGACGAGGTGCGTGCGGCGTTCAAGCAGGGGATCCAGTCCCACGGCGGTAACTCCGGCCTCAACAGCATCTGACCCACGTCGTTTTCAGGTAACGCGCTCAGCGAGAAGGAGAAGCACATGGCTGCCGACGACGGCCACACAAAGGTCCGGTATGACAGCGTCCAGCAGATGGCCAACCGCATCCGCCAGGTCTCGAAGAACATCATCGACGACCTGGAAGCGATGGAGCGGGCGGTGAAGGTCGTCACGGACACCTGGGACGGCGAGGCGCACGGCCAGTACGTCGATCTCCAGACCAAGTACCGGAGCAAGGCCGACCACATGAAGGACATGCTGGAGAAGGTCGCCCAGCTGGTCGAGCGCGGCAAGGACGACTACCGCGCCACCGACAAGAAGGCCTCGCAGCTGTTCACCGAGGCCTTCTGAGCCCGGTCGCCGACAGGTCCGCACACGCCGAAGGGGCGCGCCCCTTCGGCGTGGTCCTGCGGTCCTGTCAGGGACGGTGCCGGTCGAGGTCGAACTCGCCGTCCCTGGCCCCCAGCACGAAGGCCTCCCACTCGGCGGCCGTGTAGCGCAGCACCGTGTCCCGGTCCAGCGAGGACCGCATGGCCACCGCCCCCTCGGGAAGCCGAGCGATCTCGACCCGCTCCTCGTCCGGGCTGGTCCCGGGCGGCCCCTCCCACTCCACGCCGCTGATGTCGAGCGCGTACAGCTCGTCCTTCTCCTGCTGAGTGCCCATGGGCGGCCTCTCCCTCGGTGGCGCGTGTTCACCGCCGATTATCGGTGCTGCGCCACCGACCGGGAGAGGTTTCCACCCGATCCTTCCCGGTCGCCGGCCCCTGACAGGTGTCCGGCCACCGGGAAGACGATCACATGTGGCCCGGCATCCGCCCGAGCTGCACCAGTGACGTCCCCCGCCTGCGCGAGGCGAAGTACGCCCGGCCCGGCGGCATCGGACGCGGCCGCACGGTGCCCACGAGGTCACCCTCGGACGGGTCGCCGGACAGCACGATGCCCTGCGCGCCCAGCTCCTTGATCCGCTGCATGAACGGCTCGTACATCGAACGCGAGGCACCCGCCGAGTTGCGGGCGATGATGAAGCGGACGCCCGTGTCCCGCGCGAACGGCAGGAACTCCACCAGCGGCGCCAGCGGATTGCCCTGACTGGTGGCCACCAGGTCGAAGTCGTCGATCACGATGTACACGTCCGGGCCCGTCCACCAGCTGCGATCGCGCAGCTGCTGCGGGGTGACGTCGGTCGGCGGCTGCCGGCGCGAGAACACCCCGCCCAGCGCCTCCATGTGCATCTGCAGGGAGCTCGCCATCGGCGCGTACTCCAGCAGGTGCTCCTCCGGCAGCGCCCCGAGCAGGCTCCGCCGGTAGTCGCCCACGACCAGCCGCGCCTGGTCCGGCGTGTAGCGCTCGGAGATCTGCTTGGCGATGAGCCGCAGCAGGTTCGTCTTGCCCGACTCGCTCTCGCCGAACACGAGGAGGAAGGGGTCGGACTCGAAGTCGACGAAGACCGGCTCCAGGTCGCTCTCGTCGATGCCGATCGCGATCCCTCGGCCGGGGAACTCCCCGCCCTTGGGCAGCTGGTCCGAGTGGAGCAGCCGCGGCAGCAGCCGTACGCCGGGAGCCGCCTGGCCCGACCAGTTCTGCTTCACCGCCTCCACGAAGGCCGTCGTGGCCTCGGACAGGTCCCCGGCCTCGTGCGAGCCGTCGATCCGCGGCAGCGCGCCCAGGAAGTGCAGCTTCTCCGCCACCTGACCGCGGCCCGGCATCCCGGGCGGGACGTTCGCCGCGACCTTCCGGTCGAACTCGGAGTCCATGGTGTCGCCGAGCCGCAGCTCCAGCCGGCTGAGCATCTGGTCCTTGAGCGCGGCCCGGACCTCCATGTAGCGCGCCGCCGTGATCACCACGTGGATGCCGTAGCCCAGACCGCGGGCGGCGATGTCCGTGACGATCTGCTCCAGGGCGTCGTACTCGCCCTTGAAGTTGCCCCAGCCGTCGACGATCAGGAACACGTCGCCCCACGGCTCACCGGGCAGGTCGCCCGCCGCCCGGCGGCGCCGGTAGGTGCCGATCGAGTCGATGTTGTTCGCGCGGAAGAACTCCTCGCGGCGGTTGAGGATGCCCCCCACCTCCGCGACCGTACGCCGGACCCGTTCCGGGTCCAGACGCGAGGCGATCCCGCCCACGTGCGGCAGCTCGGCCACCGCCGACAGGCTGCCACCACCGAAGTCCAGCCCGTAGAACTGCACCTCGCGCGGGGTATGGGTGAGCGCGAACGAGGAGATCAGCGTCCTCATCAGCGTCGACTTGCCCGACTGCGGACCGCCGACGACCATCATGTGACCCGCCGCACCCGAGAAGTCCCGGTACAGCACCTCGCGCCGCTGCTCGAACGGCTTGTCGATGAGGCCGAGCGGTACGACGAGCCCGCCGGGCCGCGTGTACCCGTCCGCGTGCAGCCCGCGCTCCGCGCTCGGCGCCAGCGCCGGCAGCAACTGGTCCAGCGGCGGAGCCTGGTCGAGCGGCGGCAGCCACACCTGGTGCGCCGGCACCCCTTGACCCTCCAGCCGGCTCACGATCACGTCCAGCACCGTGTCCGCCAGCGCGTCGTCCTCGCGCACCGACTGCGCCGCCAGGTACGCCGGGTCCGGGGCCGCGTACACCACCGGCACCGGGGCCGCCGTGAACAGCGCGGGCCGCCGCTCCACCGGGAACTGTCCCACCGACAGGTCCGGCCCGCCCGAGCGGTAGGTGCCCGAGACGTACGCCGCCTTGAAGCGGGTCATCTCGTCCGTACCGAACTTCAGGTAGCCCGAACCGGGCACCGACGGCAGGTGGTAGGCGTCCGGCACGCCGATCGCGGTCCGCGACTCGGCCGCCGAGAAGGTCCGCAGACCGATCCGGTACGACAGGTACGTGTCCAGGCCGCGCAGCTTGCCCTCTTCCAGGCGCTGCGAGGCCAGCAGCAGGTGCACACCCAGCGAACGGCCGATGCGGCCGATCTGGATGAACATGTCGATGAAGTCCGGCTTCGCCGTCAGCAGCTCGCTGAACTCGTCGATGACCAGCACCAGCGAGGCCAGAGGCTCCAGCGGGGCACCGGCCGCGCGGGCCTTCTCGTAGTCGTGGATGTTGGCGTAGTTGCCCGCCGAACGCAGCAGCTCCTGGCGGCGCTGCAGCTCACCGCGGATCGAGTCGCCCATGCGGTCCACGAGCGTGAGGTCGTCCGCCAGGTTGGTGATCACCGCCGCCACGTGCGGCATCTGCCCCATGCCCGTGAAGGTCGCACCACCCTTGAAGTCGGCGAGTACGAAGTTCAGGGTCTCCGAGGTGTGCGTGACCGCCAGACCCAGCACCAGCGTGCGCAGCAGCTCCGACTTGCCGGAACCGGTCGCGCCCACGCACAGACCGTGCGGACCCATGCCCTCCTGCGCGGCCTCCTTCAGGTCCAGCATGACCGGAGCGCCGTCCTCGCCGACACCGATCGGCACGCGCAGCCGCTCACCGGCCGACCTCGGCCGCCAGGTCCGCGCCACGTCGACCGCCGCCGCGTCACCCAGGTTCAGCAGGTCGGTGAAGTCCAGATTGGCCAGCAGCGGCTCGTCGTCGTCCCCGCCGCCCGTGCGCATCGGCGCCAGCTGCCGGGCCAGGGCCTCCGCCGCGGGCAGCGACAGCGTGTCCGGCACGCCCTCGTACGCGACCCCCGCGCCCGACTCCAGGCGCAGCCGACCCGGCCGCACCACGACCGACAGCCCACCGCGCTGCTCGTCCAGCTCGCCCGCGACCACCTCGACGATGGTGACGCCCTGCAGGCCCTCGGCCGCCGCGAACACCGAGTCCGGCGGCACCATCCCACCGTCCAGCACGACCATCAGGTGCGGCTGGTCCAGCACCGGGGACACCTCGCGGCTGAACCGCGGCCGGCTCTCCAGCCGGGAGGCCAGCAGCCCCTCCAGCTCGGCGAGGTCGTCACCGAACAGCCGCTTCGTACCGGCCCCGTCGACCTGACCCGGGACCTGCGTGTGCGGCAGCCACTTCGTCCAGTCCCACGACGGCACCGCACCCGGCGCGGCCACCACGGCCACCATCAGGTCCTCGGGGGAGTGCAGCGTCGCCAGCTGCGCCACCATCGCCCGCGCGGTACTGCGCGCGGACTCCGGTTCCCCGGACACCGTCACGTGGTAGAAGGCGCGTATCGACAGCGCCATCGGCAGCCCGTCCAACGAGGAGTGCACCTTCAGGAACCGCTGCATCGCGCCCGCGGTCAGCGGCTCCAGCTCGTCCACCGGCGCGGTGTCCGGCGCCACCAGCGGGGTCGCCAGGCGCTGCGCGCCCAGCCCGACCCGGGCCTGCCCGAAGTCCTGGTCGCCGACCCGCCGCTCCCACAGCCGCGAGCCCTCCGCCACCACCGACCACAACTGCTCGGGGGCCGGGTGCAGATACAACTGCGCGTCGCGCTGCGCCCGCGCGGTCCGGCGTACCTGACGACGCGTCTGCGCGAGATATTTGAGATAGTCCCGGCGCACATCGGCCATTTGCCCCTGCGTACCACGCCGGTGGCGCGCCAACTGGGCGAGCACCATGCCCACCGTCGACACCAGCATCAGCACACCCATGATGCGCATGAAGGGGGCCGCGCCCGGCATGAAGAAGAAGACGACGGAGGAGCCCATGCCGAGCATCGGCAGGAGCTGCATCAGCATGCCCTCCTGCTGCCCGCGCGGAAGTTCGGGCGGAGCTTCCAGCCGCAGCTCCTCCGCGGGGACCTCAGGCGGCAGGGACCGCGGCGGGCGTTTGACGACGATCTGGCTCACCGGAGCATCAATCCCTCGAAAACGGACGGGACGTCGCAACCGGCGCCCCCAAGTCCCGGGCGCGAAGGGGGTCTCCCCCACGCGACGGTGATCCTACTTGCCGACAGTCGGTCATAAGCCCGGTAGGGTGGCGCGCGCAGCATGCGCATCCGCGAATCGTCCGCCGGTGCGGGCACCAACCAGGGGGGTCACACAGGTGAGTACGGCCGGGACGACGGGTTTCTGCAGGGTCACCGTCGTGGCCCCCGACAGTCGCATCGACGTCGCCCTCCCCGAGGACATCGCCGTCGCCGACGTCTACCCGGAGCTGCTGCGCCTCACCGGCCAGACCCAGCCCGTGGGCGCCCCGACCGGCTTCCACCTCGTACGTCGCTCCGGCACCGTCCTCGACGGCGCCCGGACCCTCGCCGGCCAGCAGGTGCTCGACGGTGAGGTGCTGAGCCTGCGCCCCTTCGCCGAGTCCCTGCCGCCCGCCGTGTTCGACGACGTCTCCGACGCCGTCGCCTCCGCCGTCGTCCGCGACCGGCACCGCTGGAGCGACGACATGCTGCGCGGCGCGGGCCTGGCCGGCGCCGCCGTGCTGCTCGTCATGCTGGGCTTCGTCCTCTGGTACGCCGACCCGCTGCGCCACGACATGCACGGCCTGCCCGGGATCATCGCGGGCGCCGTCGGCATCCTGCTCACCGCTGTCGCCGGAGTGCGCGCCCGGGTCTACGGCGACCGGCTCTCCGCCGTCGCGCTCGGCCTCGGCGCCCTCCCGCACCTGATGATCGCCGGCTCCGGGATCATCGCCCCGGCCGTCGGCCAGGGCCCCGGCCGCCTCCAGTTCCTGCTCGGCTGCGTCTGCGCCCTGGTCGCCTCCGTCGCCCTGGTCGCACTCACCCCCAGCGGCGACGCCCCCTTCGTCGCGGCCACCTTCGTCGCCGCCACCGGAACCCTCGCCACCTTCGTGGCCATCGCCACCGAGGCGTCCGCCACCGACACCGCCGCCGTCTGCGCACCCGTCGCCATCGGCCTCGTCGCCTTCCTCCCCGGCCTCTCCGCCCGCTTCGCCCGCCTGCCCATCGGCTACGCCGCCCCGCAGAGCGCCACGGAGGATTACGAGACCCCGGACCGCTACGAGACCGAGCCCTACGGTGAGCAGTCCGGCCCCGACCAGCACGAGGCGGCCGGTACCCCGCTCGACGCCGAGGCCATCGCCGCCCAGGCCCGCCGCGGCCACGAGATGCTGCTCGGCCTGGTCGGCGGCTGTGCCGCGGTCGCCGTCGGCGCCGCCGCGGTCCTCGGCTTCTCCGAGAACACCTGGGGTCGCCTGCTGGCGCTCGTCACCGGCCTCGCGATGCTGCTGCGCGCCCGCCTCTTCCGTTACACCTCCCAGGTGGTCTGCGCCCTGGCCGCGGGCCTCGTCGCCATCGCGCTGCTGATCCTGGGCATGGCCCTGCACCCGCCGACCGACCTGCTCGAAGCCCTCCTGCTGAAGCACGACAGCAGCGGCCTGGACCTCCGTACGATCTGGCTGACCGCCGCCGTCGCGGCCGGCGCCGCCCTCCTCGCCGGAATTGCGCTGGTCATTCCCCGCAAGGGTCTGTCACCCTTCTGGGGGCGGCTGCTCGACCTCACCGAGGCGGCGGTCCTGCTCAGCCTCGTACCCCTCACCCTGGCCGTGCTGGACGTCTACTCCCGCGCCAGGTCTCTCACCAGCTGAGACGTGGCGGAGCGGCAGCCTGGTACGCTGTGTGACGGCCGTTTGTGTACGCGTCCCCGGACTCCTCGACGAGAGGGCCTGTGGACTGCGCTCAGCGGACCCCGCCTCCCGAGTAACGGAAGCTCCCCAGAGACTCAGACCTGGGGCACTCGGTGGCAACGAAGACCTATCACGAGGAGTACGCGTGCCGCTCGACGCCGCTACGAAGAAGCAGATCATCACCGAGTTCGGTGCCAAGGAGGGCGACACCGGCTCCCCCGAGGTCCAGGTCGCGATGCTCTCCCGCCGCATCTCGGACCTGACCGAGCACCTCCGGACGCACAAGCACGACCACCACTCCCGTCGTGGTCTGCTGATCCTGGTCGGCCAGCGTCGCCGCCTGCTGCAGTACCTGGCCAAGAAGGACATCCAGCGCTTCCGTGCGCTGGTCGAGCGCCTCGGCATCCGCCGCGGTGCGGCCGGCGCCAAGTAAGACGCCGTGAAGGGAGCGGTTCCCACATCCGGGGGCCGCTCCCTTTGCTGTACGTGCGGGACGGACCGGACCCTTTGTAGTCTGGAACGGACGCACGTGTACGTCCGACGACGAGACGTGCACAACTGAAGAGGAGGAGCGCCCTCCCACGCCGCCGGTCCTCGGTAGTGGCACCCGGAATGCCCCCAAGGGCAACGAACCGGGTGCTTCGATCGAAGACCGGCCCGCACGCCAGGAGCGCTTCTCCGCAACCGTCCACCGCCACACGGGCGGCGGACGGAGACGACGAAAATGGAGAAAACGCTAGTGGAGAACGAGACCCACTACGCCGAGGCCGTCATTGACAACGGTTCCTTCGGCACCCGCACCATCCGCTTCGAGACGGGCCGTCTGGCCCGCCAGGCCGCCGGCTCCGCCGTTGCCTACCTGGACGACGACACGATGGTGCTGTCCGCCACCACCGCGTCGAAGAAGCCCAAGGACCAGCTCGACTTCTTCCCCCTGACGGTGGACGTCGAGGAGCGGCAGTACGCGGCCGGCAAGATCCCCGGCTCCTTCTTCCGCCGTGAGGGCCGCCCCTCCGAGGACGCGATCCTCACCTGCCGCCTGATCGACCGCCCGCTGCGCCCGTCCTTCAAGAAGGGCCTGCGCAACGAGATCCAGGTCGTCGCCACGATCATGGCGCTCAACCCCGACCACCTGTACGACGTCGTCGCGATCAACGCCGCGTCCGCGTCCACCCAGCTGGCCGGTCTGCCCTTCTCCGGCCCGATCGGCGGCGTCCGCGTCGCGCTGATCCGCGGCCAGTGGGTCGCCTTCCCGACGCACACCGAGCTCGAGGACGCCGTCTTCGACATGGTCGTCGCGGGTCGCGTCCTGGAGGACGGCGACGTCGCGATCATGATGGTCGAGGCCGAGGCCACCGAGAAGACCATCGCCCTCGTCAAGGGCGGCGCCGAGGCGCCGACCGAGGAGGTCGTCGCCGCCGGTCTGGACGCCGCGAAGCCCTTCATCAAGGTCCTCTGCAAGGCCCAGGCGGACCTGGCTGCCAAGGCCGCCAAGCCCGAGGGCGAGTTCCCGGTCTTCCTGGACTACCAGGACGACGTGTACGAGGCCCTCGCGGCCGCCGTCAAGGGCGAGCTCTCCCAGGCGCTGACCATCGCGGGCAAGCAGGACCGCGAGGCCGAGCTGGACCGCGTCAAGGAGATCGCCGCCGAGAAGCTCCTCCCGGCCTTCGAAGGCCGCGAGAAGGAGATCTCCGCCGCCTACCGCAGCCTGACCAAGGCCCTGGTGCGCGAGCGCGTCATCAAGGACAAGGTCCGCATCGACGGCCGCGGGATCACGGACATCCGTACCCTCGCCGCCGAGGTCGAGGCCATCCCGCGTGTGCACGGCTCGGCGCTGTTCGAGCGTGGCGAGACCCAGATCCTGGGCGTCACCACCCTCAACATGCTCCGCATGGAGCAGCAGCTGGACACCCTCTCCCCGGTGACCCGCAAGCGCTACATGCACAACTACAACTTCCCGCCGTACTCCGTCGGTGAGACCGGCCGCGTCGGTTCGCCGAAGCGCCGCGAGATCGGCCACGGCGCGCTCGCCGAGCGCGCGATCGTGCCGGTCCTCCCGACCCGCGAGGAGTTCCCCTACGCGATCCGTCAGGTGTCCGAGGCCCTCGGCTCCAACGGTTCGACGTCCATGGGCTCGGTCTGCGCCTCCACCATGTCGCTGCTGAACGCCGGTGTGCCCCTCAAGGCCCCCGTCGCCGGTATCGCCATGGGTCTGATCTCCCAGGAGATCGACGGCAAGACGCACTACGTCGCCCTCACCGACATCCTCGGTGCGGAGGACGCCTTCGGCGACATGGACTTCAAGGTCGCCGGCACCAAGGAGTTCGTCACCGCCCTCCAGCTGGACACCAAGCTGGACGGCATCCCGGCCTCCGTCCTGGCCGCGGCCCTCAAGCAGGCCCGCGACGCCCGCCTCCACATCCTCGACGTGATGATGGAAGCGATCGACACGCCGGACGCCATGTCCCCGTTCGCCCCCCGGATCATCACCGTCAAGATCCCGGTGGACAAGATCGGTGAGGTCATCGGGCCCAAGGGCAAGATGATCAACCAGATCCAGGAGGACACCGGCGCCGAGATCACGATCGAGGACGACGGCACCATCTACATCGGTGCCTCCGACGGCCCGGCCGCCGAGGCCGCCCGCGCCACGATCAACTCGATCGCCAACCCGACCATGCCGGAGGTCGGCGAGCGCTACCTGGGTACGGTCGTCAAGACCACCACCTTCGGTGCCTTCGTCTCCCTCATGCCCGGCAAGGACGGCCTGCTGCACATCTCGCAGATCCGCAAGCTCGCCGGTGGCAAGCGCGTGGAGAACGTCGAGGACGTGCTCGCGGTCGGTACCAAGGTCCAGGTCGAGATCGCCGAGATCGACCAGCGCGGCAAGCTCTCGCTGGTCCCCGTGATCGACGGCGAGACCGCCGGTGACGACGCTGACAAGGACGACTCCGACAAGTGATGTCGCGTAGTTCCCGTGTGACGGCCCGCCCCTCTTCGGAGGGGCGGGCCGTCGCCCGTACCCAAACCCTCCTCAAGGGCAGCAACGGCATCGGCACCGTCCGGCGCACGGTCCTGCCCGGCGGACTGCGCATCGTCACCGAGACGCTGCCCTCCGTCCGCTCCGCCACCTTCGGTATCTGGGCGCACGTCGGCTCCCGTGACGAGACGCCCACGCTGAACGGCGCCACGCACTACCTGGAGCACCTCCTCTTCAAGGGCACCCACAAGCGCAGTGCCCTCGACATCTCCTCCGCGATCGACGCGGTCGGCGGCGAGATGAACGCCTTCACGGCGAAGGAGTACACCTGCTACTACGCCCGGGTGCTCGACACCGACCTGCCGCTGGCCATCGACGTGGTCTGCGACATGCTCACCGGCTCGCTGATCCGCGAGGAGGACGTCGACGCCGAGCGCGGGGTCATCCTCGAAGAGATCGCGATGACCGAGGACGACCCGGGCGACGTGGTGCACGACCTGTTCGCGCAGACCATGTACGGGGACACCCCCCTGGGGCGCCCGGTCCTCGGCACCGTCGACACGATCAACGCGCTCGGCGCCGACCGGATCCGCCGCTTCTACAAGAAGCACTACGACCCGACGCACCTGGTCGTGGCCGCGGCCGGCAACGTCGACCACAACAAGGTCGTACGCCAGGTCCGCGCCGCCTTCGAGAAGGCCGGCGCGCTGACCCGTACCGACGCCGAGCCGATCGGCCCGCGCACCGGCACCAAGCGCATCCGCACCGCCGGCCGCGTCGACCTGGTGAACCGCAAGACCGAGCAGGCCCACGTGGTCCTCGGCATGCCGGGCCTCGCCCGTACCGACGAGCGTCGCTGGGCGCTGGGGGTACTGAACACCGCCCTCGGCGGCGGCATGTCCTCGCGCCTCTTCCAGGAGGTCCGGGAGAAGCGCGGCCTGGCCTACAGCGTGTACTCGTACACCTCGGGCTTCGCCGACACCGGTCTCTTCGGCGTGTACGCGGGCTGCCGCCCCAACCAGGTGCACGACGTGCTCCGGATCTGCCGCGACGAGCTCGACAAGGTCGCGTCCGAGGGACTGGCCGACGACGAGATCAAGCGGGCCATCGGCCAGCTCTCCGGGTCCACCGTCCTCGGCCTGGAGGACACCGGCGCGATCATGAACCGCATCGGCAAGAGCGAGCTGTGCTGGGGCGACCAGATGTCGGTCGACGACATGCTGGCCCGGATCGCCGCCGTGACCCCGGACGACGTCCGCTCGGTCGCACAGGATGTACTGGCACAGCGGCCCTCGCTCGCGGTGATCGGCCCGCTGAAGGAGAAGCAGGCCGCCCGTCTCGACGAAGCGGTCGCCTAGTTCCGTACGGCAAGTAAGGAAGCGATATGAGCAAGCTGCGCGTGGCGGTCCTCGGAGCCCAGGGCCGGATCGGCGCCGAGGCCGTCAAGGCGGTCGAGGCCGCCGAGGACATGGAACTGGTGGCGGGGCTCGGCCGCGGCGACAAGCTGGAGACGCTGGCCGAGGCCGGCGCCCAGGTCGCGGTCGAGCTGACCACCCCGGCATCGGTGATGGGGAACCTCGACTTCCTCATCCGCCACAACATCCACGGAGTGGTCGGCACCACCGGCTGGACCGAGGACCGCCTCGCGCAGCTGGGCACCTGGCTCGACGGCGCACCGGAGACCGGTGTGCTCATCGCCCCGAACTTCTCCATCGGCGCCGTCCTCACCATGAAGTTCGCCGCCCAGGCCGCCCGCTACTTCGAGTCCGTCGAGGTCGTCGAGCTGCACCACCCCAACAAGGTCGACGCGCCCTCGGGTACGGCGACCCGTACGGCGCAGCTCATCGCGGCCTCGGCGCCCAGCCGGACGCCACCGCCACCGCCCTCGACGGCGCGCGCGGCGCGGACGTCGACGGCGTTCCGGTGCACGCCATCCGCCTGCGCGGCCTGCTGGCCCACCAGGAGGTGCTCCTCGGCGGCGAGGGCGAGACCCTGACCATCCGTCACGATTCCCTGCACCACAGCAGCTTCATGCCGGGCATCCTGCTCGGTGTGCGCCGCGTGACGCAGACCCCGGGCCTCACCTTCGGCCTGGAACACTTCCTCGACCTGGGCTGACCGGACTGATTTCACGATGCGCGCGAAGATCACGTACTTCATCACGGCCGCCGTCCTGGTGGTCTACTTCGTCCTGGTCGGCAGCCGGGGCCTGATGCTCATCGAGCACGGCACCTGGCTCACCGTCACCTTCGGGGTGGCTGTGCTGATCCTGCCGGTCATCGGCGTCTGGTTCCTCTGGCAGAACACCCGGTTCGTCACGCGGGCCAACCATCTCGCCACCGAGCTGGAGGCCGAGGGCGGACTGCCCGTCGACGAACTGGAGCGGGACAAGTACGGGCGGATCCTGCGGGATTCCGCCGACGAGGTCTTCGCGCGCCGCAAGGCCGAGACCGAGGACGCGCCGGGGGATTGGCGCAGCTGGTTCCGCCTCGCCGTCGCCTACCACGACGCCCGGGACACCCCGCGGGCGCGCAAGGCGATGCAGCGGGCGATCGCCCTGCACGACAAGAAGCCCGTACAGGTCTGATCCCTGTACGGGCTTCCGGTGGCGGTTCGGGCCGGTCAGGCGGCCACGGGCCGGTACTCGTCGGCCCAGGCGCCCACCGTGTCGGCGGCCCGGTCGAAGGCCTCGGTCCGCGACAGGAAGTCGGCGTTGTGGTCGGTCAGCAGCACCGGCGCCTCCGCACCGCCCTGCGCGGACATCGTCAGCGCCTGCCCCTGCACCGTCCTCGGCAGCCCGAGCCAGCGCACCGGCTGCTGCACCGTACGGAGCTCGCCGATCTCGCTCCACGCGGTGGTGCGGGTCACGAAGAACCCCACCCGGCGCAGCCCCGCGGGGCTCACCCATACGCCGATGCGCAGGATCTGCACCGCTGACCCGACGACCGCGAGCGCGGCGATCAGGCAGATCACGGCTCCGCCCCAGCCGCCCGCGAAGGCGACGATCATCGTGGCCAGCAGCATGAAGGCCGACAGCAGGAGCAGCAACGCGCCGATGCCCACGCGCCAGGGGCCGGGCCGGTAGGGCCGACGCCAGCGGTCCTGGTCGGCATGGGCCAGGATCTCGTCGCCGTCGCCGTCGTCATCCACATCGGATACGCCGTCGGCCGTCAGGAAGGGCAGGGGCACGGCTGGACCTCACTCACATGCACGTTCGGTTGGGCTGTGCCCGTGAGGCTACCGCCCCTGGGACGCCTCCGACTGCTGCGACTTCTCCGGCGCCTTGCTCGGCTGCAGTGCGGGCATACCGAGGAGCAGTGAGCCGGCGAGCCCCGCAACCACGGTCAGTCCGACCAGAGTACGGGCGACCAACTGGGTCCTCCCCAGACGCTCCCGCGGCGGCGGAGTGACATTGCTTCGGAAACGGTCGGCCTCGGAGACGAAGGCGAACGGGACGGGTTCGCGCCGGAGGAACATCAGAGCGAATCTCCTCGAGGTGGGTGGGTGTGCGGTCTCCTGGGTAGGACGTACGGGGCCGTCAATTGGTGCCGGATTTCGGGACATTAGGAAAAATTCACGGCGGTGCGTCAGCTGTACGACACCCCTCTCCGGCCCCGTACGCGCCCCGCACGACGTGTGCGTCTGCGCAGCCCGCGCGAGGGGCGCCGTAGAGTGGGCGCGCCCCAGGACGCACGTTTGGAAGGACCCCCGGTGAGCGAAACCGCCGCTTCAGATCTGAAACCCAGCTTCCGCAGTGACGTGACGGTGGAGCTGGTGAAGCACTCCGCCGCCGACTCCGACGTACTGTGGGCCGCTCGCGTCTCCACGGCCGGCGAGCAGTCGCTGGAGGAGCTGCAGAAGGACCCGGAGCGCTCCAAAGGCCTCATCAACTATCTGATGCGCGACCGCCACGGCAGCCCGTTCGAGCACAACTCGATGACTTTCTTCATCAGTGCCCCGATCTTCGTCTTCCGTGAGTTCATGCGCCACCGCGTGGGCTGGTCCTACAACGAGGAGTCGGGCCGCTACAGGGAGCTCGAGCCGGTCTTCTACGTCCCGGACGCCGAGCGCAAGCTGGTCCAGGAGGGCCGCCCGGGCAAGTACGTCTTCGTCGAGGGCACCCAGGCGCAGCAGGAGCTCACCGCCCGCGTCATGGAGGACTCCTACGTGCAGGCCTACGAGGCCTACCGCGAGATGCTCGCCGCGGGCGTGGCCCGGGAGGTTGCCCGTTCGGTCCTGCCGGTCGGTCTTTTCTCGTCGATGTACGCCACCTGCAACGCGCGCTCGCTGATGCACTTCCTCGGTCTGCGTACGCAGCACGAGCTCGCGGCGGTCCCGTCCTTCCCGCAGCGGGAGATCGAGATGGTCGGCGAGAAGATGGAGCAGCACTGGGCGAAGCTCATGCCGCTGACGTACGCGGCCTACAACGGCAACGGTCGCGTTGCCCCATAAGGGCCGGTACACCCGTGGCGTACAGATGTACGGCGTCAAGTCCTAAGTGTCCGTATTGCGACGTTTCGTAAAGTTCATCTAGGCTGATCAAACGGACCCGGCACTGCTTGAACCCCCGAGCAGGCAGTGCCGGCGTCCAACACCCCGTTGACGTCCCCCGAGGGGACACCGCGTGCATGGCAGCGAGTAGCGTGTTACCCATGGCTCCGATCTCGACTCCGCAGACCCCCTTCGGGCGGGTCCTCACCGCCATGATCACGCCGTTCACGGCGGATGGCGTACTCGACCTCGACGGCGCGCAGCGGCTCGCCGTCCACCTGGTGGACGCAGGCAACGACGGCCTGATCATCAACGGCACCACCGGTGAGTCGCCGACCACCACCGACGCGGAGAAAAACGACCTCGTACGAGCCGTGCTCGAAGCCGTCGGAGACCGCGCCCACGTGGTCGCCGGCATCGGTACCAACGACACCCGCCACACGCTCGAGCTGGCCCGCCAGGCCGAGCGCACCGGTGCCCACGGCCTGCTCGCCGTCACCCCGTACTACAGCAAGCCGCCGCAGGAAGGCCTCTTCCGGCACTTCACGGCGATCGCCGACGCGACCGGGCTGCCGGTCATGCTCTACGACATCCCCGGCCGCAGTGGTGTCCCGATCGACACCGAAACCCTGGTCCGGCTGGCCGAGCATCCCCGTATCGTTGCCAACAAGGACGCCAAGGGCGACCTCGGCCGGGCAAGCTGGGCCATCGCGCAGAGCGGCCTGGCCTGGTACTCGGGCGACGACATGCTGAACCTGCCGCTCCTGTCGATCGGCGCGGCCGGATTCGTCTCCGTCGTCAGCCACGTGGTCACCCCCGAGCTGCGCGCCATGCTGGAGGCCCACCTGGGCGGCGACGTCCAGAAGGCGACCGAGATCCACCAGAAGCTGCTCCCGATCTTCACCGGCATGTTCCGTACCCAGGGTGTGATGACCACCAAGGGCGCGCTGAACCTGCAGGGCCTGCCCGCGGGCCCGCTGCGGCTCCCGCTGATCGAGCTGACCGCCGAAGAGACGGCTCAGCTCAAGATCGATCTTGCCGCCGGCGGGGTACAGCTCTGACAACAGACTTCACAACTGAATAAGAACGAACAAACACATACCGAACAGACAACAGCAAGTGCACGAATGACATGCGCGCCACGTGCCTTCCGGGGTACGTGGCGTGCGTGGTGAGGAGACACTTTTGAGCCATCCGCATCCGGAACTCGGTCCGCCGCCGAAGCTGCCCAAGGGCGGCCTCAGGGTCACCCCCCTGGGTGGTCTCGGCGAGATCGGCCGCAACATGACCGTCTTCGAGTACGACGGCCGTCTGCTGATCGTCGACTGCGGCGTCCTCTTCCCCGAGGAGGAGCAGCCGGGCATCGACCTGATCCTGCCGGACTTCTCGTCCATCCGGGATCGCCTCGACGACATCGACGGCATCGTCCTCACGCACGGCCACGAGGACCACATCGGCGCCGTCCCCTACCTCCTCCGGGAGAAGGCGGACATCCCGCTGATCGGCTCCAAGCTGACGCTGGCCCTCATCGAGGCGAAGCTCCAGGAGCACCGCATCCGCCCCTACACCCTCGAGGTGAAGGAGGGCGAGCGCGAGGCCCTCGGCCCGTTCGACTGCGAGTTCATCGCGGTCAACCACTCCATCCCGGACGCCTTGGCCGTGGCCATCCGCACCGGCGCCGGCCTGGTCGTGGCCACCGGCGACTTCAAGATGGACCAGCTCCCGCTGGACAACCGCCTCACCGACCTGCACGCCTTCGCGCGTCTGAGCGAAGAGGGCATCGACCTTCTCCTCTCCGACTCCACGAACGCCGAGGTCCCGGGCTTCGTCCCGCCCGAGCGCGACATCTCCAACGCCATCCGCGGGGTCTTCGCGAGTGCCCAGAAGCGGATCATCGTGGCGTCGTTCGCCAGCCACGTGCACCGCATCCAGCAGATCCTCGACGCCGCCCACGAATTCGACCGCAGGGTCGCCTTCGTCGGCCGTTCGATGGTCCGCAACATGGGCATCGCCCGCGACCTGGGCTACCTGAAGGTCCCGGCCGGTCTCGTCGTCGACGTCAAGACCCTCGACGACCTGCCGGACGACGAGGTCGTGCTGGTCTGTACGGGTTCCCAGGGCGAGCCGATGGCGGCCCTGTCCCGTATGGCCAACCGTGACCACCAGATCCGGATCGTCCCCGGCGACACCGTGATCCTGGCGTCGTCCTTGATCCCGGGCAACGAGAACGCGGTCTACCGGGTGATCAACGGTCTGACCCGCTGGGGCGCCAACGTCGTGCACAAGGGCAATGCCAAGGTGCACGTCTCGGGCCACGCCTCGGCCGGCGAGCTGCTGTACTTCTACAACATCTGCAAGCCGCGGAACCTGATGCCGGTCCACGGTGAATGGCGCCACCTGCGTGCCAACGCCGAGCTCGGTGCCATGACGGGTGTCCCGAAGGACCGCATCGTCATCGCCGAGGACGGCGTGGTCGTCGACCTGATCGACGGCAAGGCCCGGATCTCCGGCAAGGTGCAGGCCGGCTACGTGTACGTGGACGGCCTCTCGGTCGGCGACGTCACGGAGGTCCACCTCAAGGACCGCAAGATCCTCGGCGACGAGGGCATCATCTCGGTCTACGTCGTGGTGGACAGCAGCACGGGCAAGATCGTCAGCGGCCCGAACATCCAGGCCCGCGGCTCCGGCATCGACGACTCGGCCTTCTCCTCGGTCATCCCGAAGATCGAGGAAGCCATCGCCCGCGCCGCGGCCGACGGCGTCGCCGAGCCGCACCAGATCCAGCAGCTCATCCGCCGCACGATGGGCAAGTGGGTCTCGGACGGCTACCGCCGCCGCCCGATGATCCTGCCGGTCGTCGTCGAGGTCTGACCCTCGCCGTAGCGACCGAACGGGAGCGGGGCAACCGGATTTGCATCCGGGGGCCCCGCTCCAGTACGTTTACGTCTCCACCTCGCACGGCACCCCGGCACACACGTGTGTCCGGACGCGCCATGCGGGCGGGTGGGAATCAAGACCCAGGGAGACCTGATAAAGTCTGATCCGCCCGAAAGGGAAAGGCCTCTCCAATGGCCACCAAATCAAATCCCAGCCGGAAACGGCGCGGAAATGTTCTGGTAAGGTTGGAGCCGCTGGAAAGGGAAAGCGCGAAAGCGAAAACCTGGAAAGCGCCGAGGAAGTCGGACACGAAAGAGTCTGATAGAGTCGGAAACGCAAGAACAG
>NZ_JBGBPT010000114.1:0-24832 GCF_041106355.1 Streptomyces sp. BF23-19
GGCTTCGGCGGCGGGTTTGGCGGGCACGGTGGAGGGGGTGGCGGGGGTGGGCAGTGGGGGTGGCCGTGATGGCTCCCGCCGTGCCCGCCTCCACGACGTTTCCCGTGGTCGGAGCCCTGGTCGTCACCGTGATGTCCGCCACGCGAGCCGCGGCCGCGGTCGCTGCCACCGGCCGCCGAGGCCACCGCCGAGGCCACCAGGGTGGCGGCCGGTCCGTCGCCGGAGTCGGTCGTCGGGTAGGCGCGGCTATCAGCCATGGCCGGCGTGACGGACAAGGCCGCCCACAGCAGGACCGGGACTGCCAGCAGGCGCCTGGCGCAGGCTCTGTTCACCCCGGGAGCATGGGCCCGCGCGCGCCCGGGCACGCGAGGCTCGGCCCCGGTTCGCCTGAACGGGTGGACTGCCGACCAGTAAGGTTTGAGCCACTCATGGGTCGGTAGTGTGGGGACTCTGATCGACCTTCGGCCAATTCCCATAAGGGACTTGTCGGTATCGGTCATTCCCCCGCCCGGCCTGACGGCGCCTTTGGTGTGTGACGAAGAACGGATCGCCAATTTCCGCTTTTGCTCGCCCTGTTGGGAAATGATCAGTACATTCGGCTCGGACAGGAGTCCGACCTCACACGGACGACCGCAGGACCAACGCTTGGAGACCCCGATGGAGCGCCCCGCCTGGGCCCCGCCAGGCATCGACATATCGGTGCCGAGCGTGTCCCGCATCTACGATTACTACCTGGGCGGGTCCCACAATTTCGAGGTCGACCGCCAGACCGCGCGCCGCGCCATGGAATTCATGCCGGGCCTGCCCAAGATCATGCAGGCCAACCGGGCATTCATGCGCCGCGCCGTCCGGCACGCCGTCGCCGAGGGCGTCACGCAGTTCCTCGACATCGGCTCCGGCATCCCCACCTTCGGCAATGTCCACGAGATCGCCCAGGCCGCCAGCCCGCAGGCACGCGTCGTCTACGTCGACCACGACCCGGTGGCCGTCGCGCACAGCCGCGCCGTCCTGACGGGAGACGACCGCAGCGGCATCGTCGCCGCCGACCTGCGCAAGCCCAAGGAGATCCTGGCCGCCCCCGAGGTCGGCCGACTGCTCGACCTCGGCCGCCCGGTCGCCCTGCTGCTCGTCGCCCTCCTGCACTTCCTGGAGGACACGGACGACCCCTACGCCGCAGTCGCCGAGCTGCGGGACGCGCTGGCCCCCGGCAGTCTGCTGATCCTCACGCACGCCTCGTACGAGGGGATTCCGCTCACCCAGGAAACCGCCGCCGGCACCGTGGGCGTCTACCGGGACATGCGCAACCCCCTCGTCATGCGTACCCGGGAACAGATCAGCGGCTTCTTCGACGGATTCGAGATGCTGGAGCCGGGCCTCGTCTCCATGCCCGACTGGCGGCCGGACCGGCCCGACGACGGCGAGGACGGCGAGACACCGGAAGACCCCTACGCCTTCTCGGGCTTCGGCGGCGTGGGACGCAAGGCGTGAGACTTCCTGCACAGACGGCGGGCTCGCCGAAAGTCGCCGCGGCGCCATCTGCGGCACCGGCCACCGGGTCTTCGGCGGCCCCGCACGGCGGTATCGAGGACCGGATCGCCCGTTTCGCCACGATCTGGGGCCGGGCGATCTTCCCGGTCACGGCGACCTCGCTGACCCGCACCGAGTTCGAACGGCACCTCGTACCCCTCACCCGGACGCTCACCGAGGCCCTGCACGCCAGGCCGTTCGACGCCTCGGTCGCCCAGCGGGTGGGGGCGGAACTCGTCGCCGTGCACTGCACCGACCCCGAGGCCCTGGCCGGTACCCTCGGCGTGATCGAGTCGTACCTGGTGCTCTACTGCGGCCCGGACGGACCCGAGGGCTCCGGCGTGGAAGGCACCGAGGAGTACCGCTCCCGCTGCGCCCGGCTCCAGCACGCCATCGCGGCGGGATACGCCCGCGCCCTGCGCGAGCGCACCCTCAGGGAGCAGGAGGCCATCGCGCGCTCCGCCCTCACCGCGCGCACCGACGCGCAGCAGGCCCTGCACGCGAGCGAGGAGCGCTTCCGGGCGGTCTTCGAGGGCGCGGCCGTGGGGATCGGCATCGCCGACCTCGACGGGAACGTCCTGGAGGTCAACGACACCCTGCTGCAGATGTTCGGCGGCCTGGAAGGACACGTCCGCAGCCGCAACGTCAGCGAGTGGGGACACCCCGACGACACCCCGCACGTCTGGCGGATGTACGGCGAGCTGGTGCGCGGCGAGCGCGAGAGCTACCGCGTGGAGAAGCCGTACTACCGGCACGACGGCACCGTGCTCTGGACCAACCTGACGGTGTCGCTGCTGCGCGACGCCGACGGGAAGCCCCAGTACCAGCTGGCGCTGATGGAGGACACCACCGAACGTCGGCTGCTGAACCTGCGCCTGCGCTACGAGGCCACCCACGACGCCCTGACCGGCCTGCCCAACCGGACGCTGTTCTTCGAGCGGCTGGAGAAGGCCCTCGCCGGGGCCGGAGGCGACCGCTACGGTCTGTGCTACCTCGACCTCGACGGTTTCAAGGCGGTCAACGACAGCCTCGGACACTCGGCGGGGGACCGGTTGCTGGTGGAGGTCGCCGACCGGCTGCAGAGCTGCGCGACCGGCCCCGGCGAGGTGGTCGCCCGGCTCGGCGGTGACGAGTTCGTCGCCCTGACCACCGGCTCCGACACCGAGCAGAAGGTGACCGACCTCGCGGTCCGCATCCTGACCGCCCTGTCCACGCCGATCCGGCTGGAGGGCCGGGAGCTGACGGTCCGGGGCAGCATCGGCATCGTCGAGGGCCGGGCCAAGGAACGCACCCCGGCGGAGGTGTTGCGCAGCGCCGACATCACGATGTACCGGGCCAAGGCGGCCGGCGGCAACCGCTTCGAATTCGCCGACGCCGAGGCGGACGCCCGTGCGATCACCCGCCACGGCCTGACCAACGCCCTGCCCGCGGCACTGGAACGCGGCGAGTTCTTCATCGAATACCAACCGCTGGTCCACATGCGCGACGGCAGCGTGCACGGAGCCGAGGCACTGGTGCGCTGGTCGCACCCGCAGTACGGGGTACTCGGCCCGGACCGCTTCATCCCGCTCGCCGAACGGACCGGGCTGATCGTGCCGCTCGGCCGCTGGGTCCTGGAGGAGGCCGTCCGCCAGGCCCGCATCTGGCAGCGCGAGCACGGTGGCGCGGCCCTGCGGATCAACGTCAACCTCTCGCCGACCCAGCTGCACCACCCGGGCCTGGTCGCCGACACCGTGGCGGTGCTGGAGAAGTCCGGCCTCGCCCCGGGCGCGCTGTGCCTGGAGGTCACCGAGTCGGCCCTGATAGGGGCCGACGACGAGCTCCTGGAACCGCTGCGCCGGCTCGCCGCCCTCGGTGTGGACATCGCCCTCGACGACTTCGGCACCGGCTACTCGAACCTGGCCAATCTGCGGCGCCTGCCGGTCAGCGTCCTGAAGCTCGACCGCTCCTTCACCCAGGGGATGCAGCAGCAGCCCGCCAACCCGGTCGACGTCAAGATCGTGGAGGGGATCGTCGCCCTGGCCCACAGCCTCGAACTCGCCGTCACCGTCGAGGGGGTGGAGACCGGAGCCCAGGCCGCCCAGCTGCGCGCGCTCGGCTGCGACACCGCGCAGGGCTGGTACTACGCCCGGCCCGGAGCACCGGACCGCATCCACACCCTCTCCCTCTCGGACGCGGTGCCCGCGCCCTCCTGACGCCCGCCCCGCCGGGCCGCCTCAGGCTCCGGCGGGCGGCTGCGTCCGGGTCATGCCGACCTCCGTTCCACGGCCGGGTGTCCGGACGGCTTCCACGACCCGCTCGTACCGCTCCGCCGTGTCGGCCAGGACGTCGGCGGCCACCGGCAGTCGCACCGCCTCGTACCTGTCGAGCACCTCCTCACCGCCGGGCCCGGTGAGCGCGGCCACAAGCGTCCGGCCGAGTTCGGCCGCGTCCTGGATTCCGGTGTTCATGCCCAGGCCGCCGGCTATCGGCTGCACGTGCGCGGCGTCCCCCGCGAGGAAGACCCGACCCTCCCGTATCCGGGTGGCCATCCGGACGTTGACCCGCCAGGCCGAGACCCAGGTGGCATCGACGAGCCGGATGCCCGGCACTCGGGCGTCGCGGTCGAAGATCCGCTGGAAGCTCTCCAGGGACGGCGGCACCGGTTCGCCCCGCCCGTCCCGCTCGGGTGAGGCCTGCAGCTGGAAGCTGTCCGTCCCGGGCATCGGGCAGAGCAGGATTCCGGTGCCCTCGGAGGTGAACCACTGGTGCCAGGCGTCCCGGCCGAGCCCGGGCGCCCTGACATCTCCGATCACCATCGCGGGCTCCTCCTGTCCGCTCCCCTCGAAGGGGATGCCGAGCAGCTTGCGGGTGGTGCTGCGCCCGCCGTCGCACCCGGCGAGATAGCGGGCCGCGATCACGGTGCCGTCCGCCAGCTCGGCGCGCACCCCGGTGTCGTCCTGAGTGATCGCCGCGAGCTCCGATCCGTACTCCACCCGGACGCCCAGCTCGGCGAGCCGCTCGCGCAGGGCCTTCTCGATCTGCCACTGCCCGATCAGCAGGCCGGCGGCGGTGGAGGTGTCGTTGATGTGTTCCCCGTCGAAGTACTTGCGCAGCGTCACGCTCGCATTGCCCGTGGCGGTCAGGGTTTCCAGCACACCGAGCTCCCGGAAGACCTCGAGGCTGCCCGGCAGCAGTCCTTTGCCCCGGGACTCGTGGTGCGGCTCGGTGCGCCGGTCGATGACGCGCACGTCGACTCCCCGGAGTGCGAGGTCGCAGGCGAGCGTCAGTCCGGTGGGGCCGGAGCCGGTGATCAGTACGTCGGTCATGGGAGGTCCTCTCCTCGTCGTTGCCTCAAGGAAAGCGGCTCCCGACAGAAAAAGCAACCCGGTTAAAAAAATAACTCGGTCACGCATTCGTGCTACGCTGTGCGGTATGGAGAACACGACGGGTCTGCGCGAGAACAAGAAGCTCCGTACGCGCCACCGGCTGGCGGCCACGGCGCTGGAACTCTTCCTGGAACGAGGCTTCGATGCCGTGTCGGTGGCGGATGTCGCCGCCGCGGCCGAGGTCTCCAAGCCCACCCTCTTCCGCTACTTCCCGAGCAAGGAGGACCTGCTGCTCGACCGGTTCGCCGACCACCAGGACGAGGCGGCGCGTGTCGTGCGCGAACGACCCGCCGGCCGCACGCCCGTGGGAGCGGTGCGCGCGCACTTCCTGGCGGCGCTGGCCGAGCGGGATCCGATCACCGGACTCTGCGACCACCCGAACGTGGTCTCCTTCACGCGACTGCTCTACAGCACCGCCAGTCTGAAGAGCCGACTGGGCCACTACACCGACCGCGAGGTGGAACTGCTCGCCGCCGAGCTGGAGTCGGAGGCGGTACCCCCGCTCGCCGCCCGCCTGGCGGCCATGCACCTGGTGGCGGTCCGCCACGAGTTGGGCCGGGAGAACTGGCTGCGGATCGATTCCGGCCAGAGCGCCGACGAGGCCTACGCGGCCGCGGTGGCCGACGCCGACCAGGCCTTCGCGATGCTGGCGGACGGCCTCGACCGGGCACTGCCGGTAGCCGCCGCCCCGCCGACATCTCCCTCGGCGCCATGACGGCCGCTGCGCCCGCAGTGGCCCCGCCGCGCCGGAGTCAGCCGAGCAGTATGCGCTTCAGCTCGCGCGCCGCGCGCGGCGGAGCCACGTCGGTGCGGTGGGCCAGGGCGATCGTGCGGCGCAGTGGTGACCCGGCCATCCGGGTCACCCGCAGGCCAGGACCCGCGCGGTCCACCACCATCGCCGGGACCACCGCGATACCGAGCCCCGCCCGGACGAAGCCCAGGACCGCGTCCATCTCGCCACCCTCCACGGTGAAGACCGGCTCGAAGCCCTCCGCCCGGCAGGCCGCCATCGTGAGCTCCCGCAGGTCGTAGCCGTGCCGGAACATCACCATCGGCTCGTCCCGCAGCCCCGCGATGGTCAGCTCGCCGCCCCCGCCCGGCGCCGGCCGTTCCGCCGAGGAGACCACCACGAGGTCTTCCGTCAGCAGCTCCACCGTGGTCAGGGCCGGGGCCGAAGGGGGCAGCGGCAGCGCGATCAGGGCCAGGTCAAGGGCCCCGCGCGCGAGCTCCCGTACGAGGTCGAGCGACCCGCTCTCCTCGATCAGCAGCTCGATCCCGGGATGCGCGTCGTGGAAGGCCCGCAGCACGTCCGGCAGCAAGCCCGTGCAGATGCTGGGCGTGGCGCCGAGCCGCACGCGCCCGCGCCGTAGCTGCGCCAGTTCCTGCACCTCCAGCCGCGCGGTGTCCGCGTCCGCCAGGATCCGCCGCGCCAGCGGCAGCAGCGTCTCACCCGCGTCGGTGAGCGTGATGTTGCCCCGGGCCCGGCTGAACAGCTCGGCCCCGAGCTCCCGTTCGAGCGCCTTGATCTGCTGCGAGAGCGAGGGCTGCGCCACGTGCACGCGCTCGGCGGCCCGGGTGAAGTGCCGGGTCTCGGCGACGGCCACGAAGTACAGGAGCTGCTGGAACTGCATCCGCCCAGGCTATCGCCCTCAATAGGCGCAGGCTATCGACATCAGCTCAATCATGTCTTTGCCCTTTCGGGGCCCGCGTCCTTACCGTCGAAGACATGGCTCTGGCAACGCGGACGGATCGACGGCCGTCCATCACACGCACGATCTGGGACTCCTCCGTCGGCAAGAAGTCCGTGATGGCCGTGTCCGGCCTGATCATGCTCGGCTACCTCGTCGTGCACATGCTCGGAAACCTGAAGATCTTCTTCGGGGCCGACGAGTTCAACGGCTACGCCCACTGGCTGCGCACCCTCGGCTCGCCCTTCCTGCACCACGAGTGGGCCCTGTGGCTCGTCCGCGTGGGACTGCTCGCCGCGGTCGTCGCCCACGCCGTGTCCGCGTACCAGCTCAGCCGTCGCGACATCAAGGCCCGCCCGGTGAAGTACGCCCACAAGCGCCGCCGCGCGAGCTACGCCACCCGCACCATGCGCTGGGGCGGGATCATCCTCGGCCTGTTCATCGTCTGGCACCTGCTCGACCTCACCACGCTCACCGTCAACGAGCGCGCCTGGTCCGGCCACCCGTACGAGAACGTCCTGTCCACCTTCTCCACCTGGTACGGGAACACCATCTACATCGTGGCGATGGCCGCCCTCGGCCTGCACGTCCGCCACGGCTTCTGGAGCGCCGCGCAGACCCTCGGCGCGGGCAGCGCCCGACGCCAGCGGACGCTGAAGTTCCTGGCCAACGGCCTGGCCCTCGTCCTCTTCGCGGGTTTCGTCTCCGTCCCCGTCGCCGTCATGACCGGAGTGGTGAGCTGACATGAGCAACGCCTACGCCCGCTTCACCACCGGCGAGCCCGTCGCCGACACCAAGGCCCCCGAGGGCCCCATCGCCGAACGCTGGGACCGCCGCCGCTTCGAGGCGAAGCTGGTCAACCCGGCCAACCGGCGCAAGCACACAGTGATCGTCGTCGGCACCGGCCTGGCGGGCGGTGCCGCCGGCGCGACTCTCGCCGAGCAGGGCTACCACGTGGTCCAGTTCTGCTTCAGCGATTCCCCGCGCCGCGCCCATTCCATCGCCGCCCAGGGTGGCATCAACGCCGCCAAGAACTACCGCAACGACGGCGACTCGGTGCACCGCCTCTTCTACGACACCGTCAAGGGCGGCGACTTCCGCGCCCGCGAGTCCAACGTCCACCGCCTCGCCCAGATCTCGGTGGAGATCATCGACCAGTGCGTCGCCCAGGGCGTCCCCTTCGCCCGCGAGTACGGCGGTCTCCTCGACACCCGCTCCTTCGGCGGGGTCCAGGTCTCCCGCACCTTCTACGCCCGCGGCCAGACCGGCCAGCAGCTCCTGCTCGGCGCCTACCAGGCACTTTCCCGTCAGATCGCCGCCGGCAACGTCGAGATGCACGCCCGTACCGAGATGCTCGACCTGATCGTCGTCGACGGAGTGGCCCGCGGCATCGTCGCACGCGACCTGATCACCGGCGAGATCTCCACGCACTACGCCGACGCCGTGGTCCTGGCCAGCGGCGGCTACGGCAACGTCTTCTACCTCTCCACCAACGCCATGAACTCCAACGCGACCGCCGTCTGGCGGGCGCACCGGCGCGGCGCGTACTTCGCGAACCCCTGCTTCACCCAGATCCACCCCACCTGCATTCCGCGCACCGGCGACCACCAGTCCAAGCTCACCCTCATGAGCGAGTCCCTGCGCAACGACGGACGCATCTGGGTCCCCAAGGCCGAGGGCGACACCCGCGCCGCGGCCGACATCCCCGAGGCGGAGCGCGACTACTACCTGGAGCGGATCTACCCCTCCTTCGGCAACCTCGTGCCCCGTGACATCGCCTCCCGCGCCGCGAAGAACGTCTGTGACGAGGGCCGCGGCGTCGGCCCCGGCGGCCAAGGCGTCTACCTCGACTTCGCCGACGCCATCCGCCGCATGGGCCGCGACAAGGTCGCGGAGAAGTACGGCAACCTCTTCGACATGTACGAGCGGATCACCGCGGAGAACCCGTACGAGGTGCCCATGCGGATCTACCCCGCAGTGCACTACACGATGGGCGGCCTGTGGGTCGACTACGACCTCCAGACGACCGTCCCGGGCCTCTTCGCCATCGGCGAGGCCAACTTCTCCGACCACGGAGCCAACCGCCTCGGCGCCTCCGCCCTGATGCAGGGGCTCGGCGACGGCTACTTCGTGCTCCCCTCCACGATCAACGACTACCTCGCCCGCCACCCGCACCAGGACACCGTCGACGACACCCACCCCGAGGCCGCCGCCGCCGTACGGGAGGTCCGCGACTGCCTCGCCCAGCTGCTCGCCGTCGACGGCGACCGCACCCCGGACTCCTTCCACCGCGAGATCGGCGAGCTCATGTGGGAGTACTGCGGCATGTCCCGCAACGAGGAGGGGCTGCGCAAGGCCCTGACGCGGATCCCCGAGATCCGCGAGGAGTTCTGGCGGCGGATCAAGGTCCCGGGCAGCGGCGAGGAGTTCAACCAGTCGCTGGAGAAGGCCAACCGCATCGTCGACTACCTCGAACTCGCCGAGCTGATGTGCCTCGACGCGCTCGCCCGCGCCGAATCCTGCGGCGGCCACTTCCGCGAGGAGTCCCAGACCCCGGACGGCGAGGCCGCCCGCCGCGACGAGGAGTACGCCTACGCCGCCGCCTGGGAGTACCAGGGCACCGGCGCCGCCCCCGTCCTGCACAAGGAAGACCTCGTCTTCGAGTACGTCCACCCCACCCAGCGGAGCTACGCATGAAGCTCACCCTGCGCGTCTGGCGCCAGCGCGGCGCCGACGTCCCCGGCCACATGGTCTCCTACGAGGTCGACGGCATCTCGAAGGACATGTCCTTCCTGGAGATGCTCGACACCCTCAACGAGGACCTCATCCTGCGGGGTGAGGACCCGGTCGCCTTCGACCACGACTGCCGCGAGGGCATCTGCGGCGCCTGCAGCCTCGTCATCAACGGCGACGCCCACGGCCCGGAACGCACCACCACCTGCCAGCTCCACATGCGGTCCTTCGCCGACGGCGACACCATCGACGTCGAGCCCTGGCGGGCCGCGGCCTTCCCGGTGGTCAAGGACCTCGTCGTCGACCGCGGTGCCTTCGACCGGATCATCCAGGCCGGCGGCTACATCACCGCCCCCACCGGCTCCGCCCCCGAGGCGCACGCCACCGCCGTGCCCAAGGCCGACGCCGACTTCGCCTTCGAGCACGCCGAGTGCATCGGCTGCGGGGCATGCGTGGCGGCCTGCCCCAACGGCTCCGCGATGCTCTTCACCTCCGCCAAGGTCAACCACCTGAACGTCCTTCCGCAGGGCTCGCCGGAGCGCGAGACCCGCGTCCTGGACATGGTGGCCCGGATGGACGAGGAGGGCTTCGGCGGCTGCACCCTGACCGGCGAGTGCGCCACGGCCTGCCCGAAGGGCATCCCGCTGCCGTCGATCGCCGCGATGAACAAGGAGTGGCTGAGGGCGGTACGCAAGGGCCCCCGCTGACCCCGGGGGTCCCCCTGCGCCGATCGGCTGACCGGCGCGGCCCCGTACCGCGCCGCGCCCCGGCGCCGCCCGGGCCGTGAGGGACAGTGGCGCCATGCCAGAAGCCCCCGCCGGGTCCGGACCGCGTCGCCGAGCCGTACTGGCCGCCGCCCTCGCCCCGCTGGCCGGAGCCGGGTGCTCCGGCGGAGGAGCCGGAGGAGCCGGAGGAGCCGGGAAAGTCGGGGAAGCCGCCCGCACCCCGGCGCCCGGAGCGCCGGCCGGACCCGAGGACGCCCTGGTCATGGTGATCCGGCACGCGGAGAGGCCGTACGCCGGTGGCGTCGGCCGGGACGCGGAAGGCGAGGACGACCCCGGTTCGCTGGCCGGCCGCGGCTGGCGCCGGGCCGAGCGGCTCCCGCGCCTCTTCCCACCGGCCCCCGGCTCCTCGCTGCCCCGACCCGCGACGGTCTTCGCGGCGGGCGGCGGCAAGGGGGCCGCTGTCCCCGCGCGGTCCCGGCAGACGGTGACGGCGCTCGCCACCGCCCTGCGCGCCCCCGTCCGTGCCGAGTTCGCCGTCGGCGCCGAAGCCGCCCTCGCGCAGGCCGCGCTGGCCGCGCCGATGCCCGTACTCGTCTGCTGGGAGCACAGCGGGATCCCGCGCCTGATCCAGGCCCTCGGCGCCGACCGGGTCCCCGGCACCCCGGCCACCTGGCCCGACCGGCACGACCTCGTCTGGATGTTCACCCGCCGCCAGGGGCGGTGGAGCTTCCGCGAGCTGCCCCAGCACCTGCTGCCCGGCGACGTCTGAGCCTCACCGGCGGATCGGTTCGTCGTCGGGGCCGGTCCCGAGGGCCCGCGCCAGGTACGGGGCCGTACGGCTGCCCGGCGCCGAGGCCACCTGCGACGGCGTACCCGCGGCGACCACCCGGCCTCCCGCCGTGCCGCCGCCCGGGCCCAGGTCGATGACCCAGTCCGCGCCCGCGACCACCGCCATGTCGTGCTCCACGACCACCACCGAGTGCCCGGCGTCCACCAGCCCGTGCAACTGCCGCAGCAGCACCCGCACATCGGCCGGATGCAGCCCGGTCGTCGGCTCGTCCAGCAGGTACAGCGTGTGGTCCCGGCGCAGCCGCTGCAGCTCCGTCGCCAGCTTGATCCGCTGCGCCTCGCCGCCCGACAGCTCGGTGGCCGGCTGCCCCAGCCGCAGGTAGCCCAGCCCGATCTCCTCCAGTGCCCGCAGGCTGCGCGCCGCCGCCGGCACCTCCGCGAAGAAGGCGGCCGCCGACTCCACCGTCAGGCCCAGCACCTCCGCGATGTTCAGGCCCTCGTACCGGACCTCCAGGGTCTCGGCGTTGTACCGGGCGCCCGCGCACTCGGGACACGGGGCGTACGTACTCGGCAGGAACATCAGCTCCACCGAGACGAAGCCCTCGCCCTGGCAGGTCTCGCACCGCCCGCCCGGCACGTTGAAGGAGAACCGGCCCGCCTTCCAGCCGCGCGCCCGCGCCTCGGGCGACGCCGTGAACAGCTTGCGCACCACGTCGAACAGCCCGGTGTACGTGGCCAGGTTGGACCGCGGGGTCCGACCGATCGGCTTCTGGTCCACCTCCACCAGCCGCCGCACCGGGAAGTCCGCCTCCGCGAGCCGTTCACCGACCTCCCGGGCCAGCACCTGCCCCACCAGCGTGGACTTGCCCGACCCCGACACCCCGGTCACGGCCGTGAACACCCCGAGCGGGAACTCGGCCTCCAGCTCCCGCAGGTTGTGCCGGTCCACCCCGGTCAGCCGGACCGCCCCGGTCGCCGTGCGCACCTGCCGGGGCGCGCCGACCGGCTCCCGCGCCGCGAACAGGTGCCGGGCCGTCGCCGACCCCGCCACCTCGGCCAGGTCCCGCGGCGGCCCGCTGTGCAGCACCTGCCCGCCGTGCTCCCCGGCCAGTGGACCCACGTCCACCAGCCAGTCCGCGTGCCGCACCACATCGAGATGGTGTTCCACGACGAAGACCGTGTTCCCGGCCGCCTTCAGCCGGTCCAGTACGCCCAGCAGCGCCTCGGTGTCGGCCGGGTGCAGCCCCGCCGACGGCTCGTCCAGGACGTACACGACCCCGAAGAGCCCCGACCGCAGCTGCGTCGCCAGCCGCAGCCGCTGCAGTTCGCCCGCGGACAGGGTCGGCGCGGTCCGGTCGAGGCTCAGATAGCCGAGCCCCAGCTCGGTGATCGGACCGATCCGGGAGCGCAGGTCCTCGGCGAGCACCCGCGCCGCCTCCCCGGCCGACGGCGCGCAGGTCGGTACGGAGGCCAGTACGGCGTCCAGGTCGGTCAGCGCCAGCGCCGCCAGCTCCGCGATGGTCCGCCCGGCGAAGGTCACGGCGAGGGCCTCCGGTCGCAGCCGTCGCCCCTCGCACACCGGGCACGGCGAGTCGGCGAGGAACTTCTCGGCGCGGGCCCGCAGGGTGGCGCTCTTGCTGTCGGCGAAGGTCCGCATAACGTAGCGGTGGGCGCTCATGTACGTGCCCTGGTAGGGCCGTTGGATCCGCTCCGCCTCCCGCACCGGGTGCACGGTCACCACCGGCTGCTCCTCGGTGAACAGGATCCATTCACGGTCCTTCGCGGGCAGCTCCCGCCAGGGCCGGTCCACGTCGTGGCCGAGCGTGTCCAGGATGTCCCGGAGGTTCTTGCCCTGCCAGGCGCCCGGCCAGGCGGCGATGGCACCCTGACGGATCGACAGCCCGGGGTCGGGGACGAGGAGTTCCTCGCTGCTGCGGTGGATCCGGCCGAGCCCGTGACAGGAAGGGCAGGCCCCGGCCGCGGTGTTGGGCGAGAAGGCGTCGGAGTCGAGCCGCTCCGCGCCCGGCGGGTAGGTTCCGGCCCGGGAGTACAGCATCCGCAGGGAGTTGGACAGCAGGGTCACCGTGCCGACCGAGGAGCGCGAACCGGGGGAGGAGCGCCGCTGCTCCAGCGAGACGGCCGGCGGCAGCCCGGTGACGGAGTCCACCTTCGGCGCGCCGATCTGGTGGATCAGACGGCGGGCGTACGGGGCCACGGACTCGAAGTACCGGCGCTGGGCCTCGGCGTAGAGCGTGCCGAAGGCGAGCGAGCTCTTCCCGGAGCCGGAGACCCCGGTGAACACGGTCAGCGCGTCGCGCGGGATGTCCACGTCGACGCCGCGCAGATTGTGCTCCCGGGCGCCCCGGACCCGTACGTAGGGGTCGAGGGGCGTGGCGGGAGAGGCGGGGATACCGGCGGCCTGGTGCATTCGTCCTATTTTAAAGGCTCGCCTTCACAGGCCCGCGATCCGGGCCAGTCGCGCGTAGGAGTCCAGGAGCGCCGTGCGGTCGTAGGTGGAGGTGGTGACCAGCAGTTCGTCCGCGCCGGTCCGTTCCGCGACCTCGGCCAGTTCCGCCGCCACCTGCTCCTCCGTGCCGTGGATGTGGCCGGCCAGGGCGCCCTCGTAGAGCTCGCGCTCCTTCGCGGTCATCTCCAGCGCATCGATCTCCTCGGCCGGGCGCAGCGGTGGGAAGCTGCCGCGGGTGCGGGAGTGCGCCAGGGCCCAGGCCTCCGGGATCAGGATGCGGCGGGCCTCCTCCTGGGTGGCGGCGATCGCCACCGTTCCGGACACCACGACGTACGGCTCCGTGACCCCGGGGGAGGGTCGGAACTCCTTGCGGTACGCCCGGGCGATCCCGCTCACCCGGTCGCGGGCCCGCAGGTCGCCCACCACCAGCGGCAGCCCGGCCCGGGCGGCGATCCCTGCGCCCTCGCCGGTCGCCAGGACGTAGGTCGGGATCCGCAGCCCTTCGGCGGGGTGGGCGTGCACCTCGGGGTGGGCCCGCTGGGTGCCGTCGAGCCAGCCCAGCAGCTCGGCCAGCTGTTCCTCGAAGCGGTCGGCGTCCCCGGTGTCACGGCCCAGTGCCCGCCGGATGCCGCCGGTGAAGCCGACGGAACGGCCGAGGCCCATGTCGATCCGGCCGGGGAACAGCGCCTCCAGGACCCCGAACTGCTCCGCCACCACCATCGGCTGGTGGTTGGGCAGCATGACCCCGCCCGTGCCGACCCGGATCCGGTGCGTGGCTCCGGCGACGGCGGCGGCCAGCACCGTCGGCGCCGAGCCCGCGACGCCGGGCACGCTGTGGTGTTCCGAGACCCAGAAGCGGTGGTAGCCGAGCTCCTCGGCCGTCCGGGCCAGCTCCACGGTGTCGCGCAGGGCCTGCGGGGCCGGGTGGCCCTGGCGGGTGCGCGACCGGTCGAGTATCGAGAGTTTTCGGATCACACAGGACTCAACGCCCGGCGGCCCTGAGGATTCCCCGTACGGCTCTCCTACGCTGGCGGGATGAGTGAGCACACCACCCGGCCGCTGGCCGTCTTCGACCTCGACAACACCCTGGCGGACACCGACCATCGCCAGCACTTCCTGGAGCGCCGACCCCGGGACTGGAACGGCTTCTTCGCCGCCGCCCCGGCCGATCCGCCGCTCGGGCGCGGGGTGGCGCTGGCGGTGGAGAGCGCGGCCGACTGCGAGGTGGTGTACCTGACCGGGCGCCCCGAGCGGTGCCGCGCGGACACGCTCGACTGGCTCGCCCGCCACGATCTGCCCGAGGGGCGGCTGTTCATGCGCGGCAACCAGGACCGGCGGCCGGCCCGCACCACCAAGCTGGAGGTGCTGCGGCGGATCTCCCGGGGCCGGGAGGTGCGGATGCTCGTCGACGACGACGAACTCGTCTGCCAGGCCGCGCGCGCCGCCGGTTTCCGCGTGGTGCTCGCCGACTGGGCGCCGGACGCGCCGGAGCTGGAGTCCGCCCAGGAGGTCGACGGCCGGACCTGACACCTCCCAAGGGGGCGGGCCCGGTGCCGGCGGACGCTGTGTCGGCGGCCGCCGGGCTCAGTCCTCGCCGTCCAGGCGGAAGCCGACCTTGAGCCCCACCTGGTAGTGGGCGATCTCCCCGTTCTCGATGTGGCCGCGTACCTGAATCACCTCGAACCAGTCCAGATTCCGTACGGTCTGGCCCGCCCGGGCGATCCCGTTGCGGATGGCCTGATCGATGCCCTCGTGGGAGGTGCCGACGATCTCGGTCACCCGGTACGTGTGATTGGACATGGAGGTCTCCCGACAGTGGGTGGCTTTTGCCTGGTTCTACGGTGCCCCAGTAAGTCCGGTTACGCGAACTTTGAGCGAACAGTCCCGAGCGAAAGGCCCTTGACCGGCCTATTGGTCTATGCCAATTTCGAGCCATCTGAGTCCGAGCCCAGAAGGTGGCCCTCTTGAAGATGCGATTCCTCGCCGTGTGCACCGCCCTCGCGGCCGCGACCGCCCTCACGGGCTGCAGCCAGTCGGCCGACCCGGCCGCAGGGTCGGACAAGGTGACGCTCTGGCTGATGAAGGGCAGCGCCTCGGAGGACTTCATCGGCAAGTTCACCGCGGCGTTCGAGACGGACCACCCGGGCATCGACCTGGACGTCGAGATCCAGGAGTGGACGGGCATCGGCGACAAGGTCAACGCCGTCCTCGACGGCACGAGCAAGGAGAGCGCCGACGTCATCGAGGTCGGCAACACCCAGGTCGCCAAGTACATCGAGACCGGCGGCCTCGAAGAGCTCACCCTCGAAGGCCTGCGCGAATGGGGCAGCAAGGACTGGCTCAAGGGCCTCGCCGAACCGGGAACCATCAACGGAGCCCAGTACGGAGTTCCCTGGTACGCCGCCAACCGGGTGGTCATCTACCACAAGGACCTCTTCGCGACCGCCGGGATCAAGACCCCGCCCAGGAACCGCCAGGAGTGGATCCAGGCCACCCAGAAGCTCGACAAGGGCGACCAGCAGGGCATCTACCTCGCGGGCCAGAACTGGTACGTCCTCGCCGGCTTCATCTGGGACGAGGGCGGCGAACTCGCCGTCGAGACCAACGGCAAGTGGGTCGGCGCCTTGGACGACGACAAGGCCCTGGCCGGCATGGACTTCTACAAGCAGCTCCAGGCCCTCGGCGACGGCCCCAAGGACGCCGACGAGGAGACGCCCCCGCAGTCCCAGGTCTTCGCCCGCGGCCAGGTCGCCCAGATCATCGCCCCGCCCGGCCAGGCCGCCGAGATCGAGGCGGCCAACCCGGCCCTGAAGGGCAAGCTCGGCTTCTTCCCGATCCCCGGCAAGACCTCCGAGAAGGCGGGCGCCGTCTTCACCGGCGGCTCCGACCTGATCATCCCGGCGCGGACCGGACAGCGGAAGGGCGCCGTGGACGTGATCACGGCCCTCGTCAGCGAGAAGTGGCAGACCGAACTCGCCCGCACGATGAGCTACGTGCCCAACAAGACCACCCTCGCCCATGTCGTCGAGGGCAACGAGGGCGCGGCCAACATGGCTCCCGGCGCCGCCCAGGGCCGGGCCACCCCCACCTCCGCCCGCTGGGCCGAGGTCGAGGCGAAGAACCCGATCAAGCCCTTCATGACGGCCGTGCTCACCGGCCGGGACCCCGAGCAGGCCGCCAAGGCCGCCTCCGCGGAGATCGGCAAGGTCCTCAGCTCCGACCGCTGAGCCGCCGCCGAAACGGGGGTACCGCCGAGTTCAGCGTCCGCACATCCAAGGGCCGCTGAGCGGTCATGTCGAATCCAGCCGGCCACGGAAGAAGTAAAGGAGCCAGGCCACGCACCTGCGGGCCTGGCCCTCCGTGCCCGGATCAGGAGCCGCCATGACCATCGCACCCCTGTCCCCGTCCCCCCTCCCCGCTTCGGCGCCGGCCCCCGCACCCACAGCCGCACCCACAGCCGCGCCCGCCACCCGCCCCGCCCCCGTCAGGGCCCACGCCCCGGCGCCCGGCGCGCCGTCCGAAGGACCCCGCTACGCCGTTCGCCTCGCCCGCGACGAGGACGAGGTGCGCGCCGCCCAGCGCCTGCGCCACCAGGTCTTCGTCGGTGAGCTCGGCGCCCGCCTGGACGGGCCCGAGCCCGGCCTCGACGCCGACGCCTTCGACGCGTACTGCGACCACCTCCTCGTCGTCGACGAGGCGACCGAGCAGGTCGTCGGCACCTACCGGTTGCTGCCCCCGGAGCGCGCCGCCGTCGCCGGCCGCCTCTACTCCGAGGGGGAATTCGACCTCTCGGCCCTCGCCCCCATCCGCCCCGACCTCGTCGAGGTCGGCCGCTCCTGCGTCCACCCCGACCACCGCAACGGCGCCGTCATCGCCCTCATCTGGGCCGGCCTCGCCCACTACATGGACCGATCCGGGCACAACTGGCTCGCAGGTTGCTGCTCGATACCGCTCGCCGACGGCGGGGTCCTGGCCGCCGCCACCCGCGAGACCGCCCTGACCCGCAGCCTCGCCCCCGAGGAGTACCGGGTCACCCCCCACCTCCCCTGGAGCCCCGAGGGCATCACTTTCCCCGCCCGCATGGAGCTGCCCCCGCTGCTGCGCGGCTACCTCCGCCTCGGCGCCTGGGTGTGCGGCGAGCCCGCCCTCGACGCCGAGTTCGGCTGCGCCGACCTGTACGTGCTGCTCTCCCTGCGCCGGACCAACCCGCGCTACCTGAAGCACTTCCGTTCGCTCGTCCCGGGCGCATGAGCGTCTGGCTGCCCACCTCGCCGTGCACCCCCGAGGCCTGCGCCGGCCACGAGGGGGACACCGTGAGCGTTCCCCGGGCGGTGCTCAGACTCGCCGCCGCCGTCGCCCTGATCCTGCTGGGGATCCTGGGCGCCCCGCCGGTCCGGCTGCTGCCGGCCGGGCCCCGGCACGCGGTGGTACGGGCCTGGTCGGCCGCGCTCGTACGGGCCTTCGGGATACGGATCACCGTGCACGGCAGCCCGGGGCCGGGCGGCGGCCGGCTCCTGGTCGCCAACCACATCTCCTGGCTGGACATCCCGCTGGTGGCCGCCGCCCTGCCCTGCCGGATGCTGGCCAAGAGCGACATCCGGGCCTGGCCGGTGCTCGGGCGCCTCGCCGGACAGGCCGGCACCCTGTTCATCGAGCGCGACCGGATCCGAGCCCTGCCCGCCACCGTCGGGGCCGTCACCGGAGCGCTGCTGGCCGGGGACCGGGTCACCGTCTTCCCCGAAGGCTCCACCTGGTGCGGGCGGGCCCAGGGCACCTTCCGCCGGGCCGCCTTCCAGGCCGCTCTGGACGCGCGGGTCCCCGTACAACCCCTGCGCCTCACGTATCTGCGGTGCGACGGGAGGCCGGCCGGGGCGCCCGCCTTCGTCGGGGACGACCCGCTGACCGCCTCGCTGTGGCGGATCGCGCGGGCCCGCGGGGTGCGGGCCGAGGTCAGGCTGCTGCCGCGGATCCCGCCGGGCCGGTACGCGCACCGGCGGGACCTCGCGGCAGCGGCTCAGCGGGCGGTCGCCGGCCCCGGGGTCGGAGCCGGAATCACCACCACCCTGAACCCGCTACCGGGCGTGCCCACTCAGTCGGGCAGGCCGTCGGCGACCGACAGGGACAGCGCGAACCGGCCCGCCGCGTCCGTCCACCACTGGGTCAGCTCCAGCCCGGCCGCGGCCAGCTCCTTGCGCACGCCCTCCTGACGGAACTTCGCGGAGACCTCCGTCAGGATCTCCTCGCCCGCCGCGAACGGCACCACCAGATCCAGGGCCCGGATCTTCACCACCAGGTCCGATCGGGCCCGCAGCCGCATCTCGATCCATTCCTGCTCCTTGTTCCACACCGCCACATGCGCGAAGTCGGCCGTGTGGAAGTCCGCCCCCAGTTCCCGGTTGACGACCGCCAGCACGTTCTTGTTGAACTCGGCGGTCACCCCCCGCGCGTCGTCGTACGCCGCCACCAGCACGGCCTCGTCCTTCACCAGGTCCGTCCCCATCAGCAGCGCGTCCCCGGGCGACAGCATCGCCCGGACGGACGCCAGGAACACCGCCCGCTCCGGCGGCAACAGATTTCCGATCGTGCCGCCCAGGAACACCACCAGCCGGGGCCCGGGGGAGTCCGGCAACCGCAGCGCACGCGTGAAGTCGGCCAGCAGGGCGTGCACCCGCAGCCCCGGATGCTCCGCCAGCAGCGTCTCGGCCGCCCCCCGCAGCGCGCTCTCGCTCACGTCCACCGGCACGTACGTGTCCAGCGCGGGCATCGCCTCGATGAGGTGCCGGGTCTTCTCCGAGGACCCGGAACCCAGCTCCACCAGGGTGCGGGCGCCGCTCTCGACGGCGATCTCCCGCGCCCGCTCCAGCAGGATCTCGCGCTCCGCGCGCGTCGGGTAGTACTCGGACAACCGGGTGATCTCCTCGAAGAGTTCACTGCCCCGCGCGTCGTAGAACCACTTGGGCGGCAGGATCTTCGGGGTGTGGGTCAGCCCGTGCAGCACGTCCTCGCGCAGCGCGGTCTCCGCGGCGTGCTCGTCGAGTGTCCGGGTCAACTGAAAGTCGTTCACGGGGAGTTCTCCTTGAGCGGGGTCAGTTCGACCCTCGTGCGGGTGGCGGTCAGCAGGGTCCGGTCGGGCACTTCGCGCCACCGGGTGTCGTCGTCGTACGGCTCGGAGGCCACCACGGTGCGCCGCCGCTGCGCGTCGGCCAGGTACCAGAGCGAATCGCCCCAGGCCGTCGCGGCGATCGTGACGCCGTCCGTGAGCAGCAGGTTCAGCCGGGAGCCGGGAGCGGCCGAGGCCAGCTCCCGGACCGGCTCGGCGAGCGCGGTACCCAGGTCGTCCCCGGCCCGCAGCCGGTGCAGGACCAGCGCCCAGACCAGCGCCGAGTCCGTGCGCGAGGCCAGCCGGAGCAGCGCCGCGGGCGGCAGCCCCGCGGCGAGCGGGGCGGCGGACTCGGGCCAGCCGCGCACCGCGCCGTTGTGGCTGAACAGCCAGGGTCCGTCGGCGAACGGTGCGGCCGCCGCCTCCCCGTCGGCCCCGGGATCCGTGGCGTCGCGTACGGCGGCGAGCAGGGCCCCGCTGCGGACCACCCGGGCGAGATCGGCGAAGGTCAGGTCGCCCCAGATGGGCCCGGAACGCCGGTAGCGGGCGGGCACCGGGTCGCCTTCCGCGTACCAGCCGATGCCGAAGCCGTCGGCGTTGACCGTCCCGGACCGCTGGCGGCGCGGCTCCCAGGACTGGCGCACCAGCGAGTGACCCGGCTCGCTCAGCAACTCCCCGAGCGGCACCACCGGGCCCAGGTAGGCGAGATGACGGCACATCAGACGTCCCTCGCGGTCCGGAAGCCGGAGAAGATCTGCCGCCGCACCGGAAGGTCCCAGTTGCGGAAGGTGCCCCGGCAGGCCACCGGGTCCACGGCGAAGGAGCCGCCGCGCAGCACCTTGTGCTCGGAGCCGAAGAACACCTCCGAGTACTCCCGGTACGGGAAGGCCCGGAAGCCCGGGTACGGCAGGAAATCGGAGGAGGTCCACTCCCACACGTCGCCGATCAGCTGGCGCACCCCGAGTGGTGAGGCCCCGGCCGGGTAGCTGCCCGCGCGCGCCGGGCGCAGGTGCCGCTGCCCGAGGTTGGCGTGTGCGGGCGTCGGGTCGGCGTCGCCCCACGGGTAGCGGGTGGAGCGGCCGGTCGCCGGATCGTGCCGGGCGGCCTTCTCCCATTCCGTCTCGGTGGGCAGCCGCCGCCCCGCCCAGCGGGCGTAGGCGTCCGCCTCGTACCAGCTGACGTGCAGAACCGGTTCTTCGTCCGGTACCGGCTCGATCACCCCGAAGCGGCGGCGCAGCCACTGGCCGGCCTCCTGGTGCCAGAACAACGGGGCCTCGATGGAGTGCTCGCGGATCTGCTCCCAGCCCGGCGCCGCCCACCAGCGTGGATCGCGATAGCCACCGTCGGCGATGAACGCCAGGTACGCGGCGTTCGTCACCGGCACGGTGTCGATCCAGAAGGGCGCGGTGTCCCGCACGTGCGACGGACGCTCGTTGTCCAGTGACCAGGGCTCGGTGGAGGTGCCCATCGTGAACGGACCCCCGGGGACGAGGACCTCGGCGGCGAGCGAGGAATCGTAGGGGCCGTCCGGCTCCGGGGCGGTCAGTACGGGAGCGCCCCGCCGGAGCTGATGGGTGATCAGCATGGTCTCGTCGTGCTGCTGCTCGTGCTGGGCGATCATCCCGAAGGCGAAACCGTCGTCGAGGAGCGTGCTGCCCTCCAGGGGCGTCCTCTCCAGCAGGTCGAAGACCCGGCCGCGCACCTCGGCTGCGTACCGACGGGCCTCGGCGGGCCCGAGCAGCGGCAACTTGGGCCGTTCGGCGCGGGGGTGCTGGAAGGCGTCGTAGAGGGGCTCGATCTCGGGGCGCATCGATTCGCGTCCGGCGACGCGTCGGAGCAGCCAGAGCTCTTCCTGGTTCCCGATGTGCGCCAGGTCCCAGACCAGCGGCGACATGAGCGGGGAATGCTGGGCGGTGAGGTCCTCGTCGGTCACGGCGTCGGTGAGGCCGGCCGTGCGTATGCGTGCCGCGGTCAGGGCGGCGGCCGCCCGCTCCCGCAGCCGGGAGGCGGAGTCGGAAGCGGAGGTGGGGGCGGAGGGTGATCCGGTGGTCATCGGCGGACCTCTTTTCCGGTGAGCACCTGCGTGGACGCGTCGTCGGCCGGACATCGGCCACGTAGTACGTAGCGTTCGGTGAAGGCGCCGACCGTGTCCCGGAGGTGCGTGCTCGCGCCGAGCCGGGGCAGCGCTTCCGCGGCCGCCCGGAAACAGGCCTTCGCGGAAGCCCGCAGCTCCGGATCGGACAGACCGTGCCGGGCCGCCGACCGCCAGAGCGGATTGCGGGGCGCGGGCCGGGTGCCGTAGGAGTCGGCCAGCGCCTTGGTCACCCGGTACGCGGTCTCGGTGGCCTCCGGATCGTCGAACAGCGCGTGCACGACGGCCACCGGGACCAGCCAGCCGTCGTCGCCGGGCTGCGCGTCGATCATCCGCAGCTCCAGGTGACCGCGCGGCCGGACCGGCGGGAAGAGGGTGGTCAGGTGGTAGTCCAGGTCCTCGGCGGTGGGCGCCCGCAGCCCGGAGTGCTCGCCCGTGCGCAACCAGTCGCGGAAGGTCGTACCGAGCGGGGCCTCCCACGAACCGTCGCCCTCGTAGGACCGGACGCACATCACCTCGGTGTCCAGGGCCTGTCGGGTCCACGCGCCGCGGGGTTCCACGTCCAGCGGCGGGGCGAGCGCGCGTCGGGTGTCCAGATCGCTCCAGATCCCCTGGCGGGCACAGCGCCAGCCGGCGTACGGGCCTTCGTGCGCGGGTGAGTTGGCGAAGGCGGCCACCAGGACCGCGCCCAGCAGGTGCGCGAGGCGCCAGCGCCGGCCGTGGCCGAGCACGCCCGGCTCCTCGTACCCGGCGTCCACGCAGACCTGCACGGAGGCGGAGGCGCACATCATGGCGCGCCCGGCCGGTCCGGTCCGGTCGAAGTAGGCCTCCATCGCGTCGTAGCGCGGGCTGTTCAGCAGCCGGCGGTACGGGAGGCGGGGATCGCGGCCGAGGCCGCGCAGGACCAGGCCTTGGTCCTGCAGGGCGGCGCGTACGGCGGTGAGGTCGGCCTGCAGGTCGTCCACGCAGCCCGTGAGGGAGGTGGCGGGGGCCGAGCTGAGTTCGAGCTGCCCGCCGGGTTCGACGGTCACCCGGGAGTGCAGGGGAAGTGCCCGGGCCGCGGTGTGGGCGGCCCGTAGCCGCTCGGGCGACACCGGCTGATCGGGACGCTCGGCGTCCAGGACCAGCCATTCGAGCTCGGCACCGAGGAGGCGGGGCGGGCCGGTCTTGAAACAGATGCCGTGGATCAGGTCCTCGGCCTGCGTCTCGCTGATCGAGGGCACGGGGGTCGGGCCGGGCGCGGGTGGGGGAGCGGTTGAGTCCTGGGACATACCGGGTCCTCGTCTCCTGTCGTCGGTCGTGACATCACCCGTGCCTACCCCTCCTCGGGGCACAAATTCCTTTGCCGCCGGGAATCGCAGTACGGAGGATGGCGGCGTGAGCAGCAGATTGCGCGAGATCGCGCGGGAGAACGCGGAGATCCTGGCGGCCGGGGGGTACCGGACGCGGGCGGGACGGCAGATTCCGCTGGCCGCCGCCCTGGCGGAAGCCAAGGCAGGAACCAGAATATATGGACCAAACCATGTCATTCCAGATGAAAAGACCCCTTCCGGTGGTGGCGTGACCGTCATCGAGGTCACCGGAGAGAGCAGCACGGTCGCCGCCCGCAGGCTCGCGACTCCCACCCCGGACCACCCGGATCCGTCTCCCGTCGCGGTCCTGAACTTCGCCTCGGCCCGTAACCCCGGGGGTGGTTATGTCCGCGGGGCCAAGGCCCAGGAGGAGGCGCTGTGCCGAGCCTCGGCCCTGTACGAGACCCTGCTCGAAGCTCCGGAGTACTACGAGATCCACCGCGCGGAGCGCAGCACCTTCTACACCGACCGGGTGATTCACTCGCCCGGGGTCCCGGTCTTCCGTGACGACCGCGGCGGGCTGCTGGAGACCCCGTTCCGGGTCGGATTCCTCACCTCGCCTGCGCCGAACGCGGGCACGATCCGCCGGCAGGAGCCGGAGCGGACCGCCGAGATCCCGGCGGCGCTGGCGCGGCGCGCCGAGCTCGTCCTGGAGGTGGCCGCGCTGCACGGGTACCGGCGACTGGTGCTGGGGGCGTGGGGCTGCGGGGTGTTCCGCAACGACCCGGCGCAGGTCGCCGAAGCCTTCCGGAGCCTGCTCGCGGACCGGTTCGCCGGAGTCTTCGAGCAGGTCGTGTTCGGCATCCTCGACCGCGACCCCACCACCCGCGAGGCCTTCGACCGGGCCTTCCCGACCTAGGTCGTCCCTTTCGGATCTTGTCAGGTGGGCCGGGCCCGGCAAGATCCGGAAGAGACGGCCTAGGTCGGCCCGGTCCGCCGCCCTCAGAACGGTTGGGCCGCTCCCAGCAGGACCTCCGGCAGGTACGCCGACGAGACCCGGATCCGCCAGCCCCGGCGGCGGGCGTGGCAGGCCAGCGCCAGGATGTCGAAGTCGACCGCGGCGTCCGCCCCGGCGCCGACGAGCCGGTCGCCCACCGAGTGGTGGTCGCGATGGGCCTCCAGGGCGTCGGCCAGGGCCAGGTTGAAGCTCTCCTCGTCGCCCTCCACCAGCTGCGAGAAGAGCACGGCCGGTGACGGGGCGAACCCCCACTCCCGGATCTGCTTGACGTCGGCGACCGCCCGGTCCGTCGCGGGCTCCGGGTCCTCGCCCCGCAGGTAGTCGTGCAGGGCCTGCCGGTACGAGGCGAAGGCGGATCGGTCCGCTTCCAAGGCGCTGGGGCCGCTGAGGACGAGCGGGGCGAGTTCCGCACGGCTGCCGGTGATCAGGGCACGCTTCACGGCCTCGTACCAGTATCCGGGGCCGAGCGGGCGGTCCGACCGGGTGGAGCCCGAGGCCGTGCCGCCCGCGCGGACGGCCTCGTACAGCTCGCGCACCAGGTGGTCGGCGTGCCCGGCGGCCTCCGGCATGTCAGGGCGCTCGACGACCAGCGGGCCCACGGCCAGGGCCGCGACGGCGTCCGCACGCCGCTCGCGCCCGTACGGCCCCACGCGCGGCGCCGGCGTCTCGAAGCCGGCGACCAGCGCCCGCGGCAGGTAGCCCGAATCGACCGGCGGCGGCCAGCCCTCGCGGCGGTGGCCGAGCGCGGCCAGCGCGAGCGGCAGCAGGGGCAGCAGCGTGCGCGGCTCGGCCCGCGGGTCCCGCAGGCGGGAGTACGGCAGCAGCAGCGCGGTCAGCTCGACGCCGAAGGCCTCGCGGTCCCTGGCGGCCAGGGCGCGCAGCGCACGGAGCGCACCGGTGGCGGGGTCGGCCGCCTCGACGGTCTCGGCGGTCACGGGTTCATCGGCCGCGGCCCGGGCTCCGGCCCCGCCGGACTGGCGGCGGCGCAGCAGCTGACCCGGGCCGGGCACCGGGTCACGGTCCACGAGCGGGC
>NZ_JBGBPT010000115.1:0-24296 GCF_041106355.1 Streptomyces sp. BF23-19
CGGCTCCCGCAGCGGGCCCGGCCGTCTCCGCTCCGGAACCGCCGGGGGGATCCTCCCCCCAGGCCCGCTCCAGGGCCTGGACCTGCTCCTGCGCGGCGGCCGCGGCCTGCCGGTTGGTCCACCACACCTGGTGCACCACCAGCAACAGAACCACCACCCCCACGGTGACGATCAGCTCGGCGCCCGCCCACAGCACCCCCGCGAGACCGGCCCGGCGCCCCCGCCGGCCGCTCCCCTGCACCACCACAGGTACGCGATCTCGCACGGGCGGCACCCTAAGTCCTCCCCCGTCAACTGACCAGCGGCAGTACGGTGTGAACCATGCGCCCCGACACGCCTGCCGAGCACATCGCCGAAGCCGAGCGCCTCATCCGCACGGCGACCCGCTACCCCGAGGACCAGGAGCCCTTGCTCCTCCAGGCCGCGGCCCACCTCGAACTGGCCGACGCACGCGACCGGGCGAGTGCCCTGTACGACCAACTCCTGTCCTCCTCACCGTCCGACCCCCACCTGATCAAGGCCCTCCAGGCGGCGAACCTCTGGGAGTACGGTCACGAGGCGGAGGCCCGCGCCCTCATCTCGGGCATCCGCGCCGCCTCGCCCAAGGAACCGGCACCGTGGGAGGTCATCGCGGAAGCCCTGGAGGCCCACGACGAGTTGGAGGCCTCGCACGACTGCTTCACCGAAGCGGCCACCCTGCTCATCGCGGAGGACGACCCGCTGACCCCGGCCACCACCGCCCTGCTCACGGGCCGCCATCGCGTACGCCGCCTCCTCGGGCGCCCGCACGACGACTGGGACATGGTCGCGGACACCCGCCACATCGGCCCCATCCCCCTCGACGAGCTCCACGACCCCAAGCGCATCTGGGCCCTGGGCTCCGACGACCCGACCGAGCTGCGCGCCGAGATCGCCCGCCTGCGCGCCGAACTGGGCGACCGCCGCGCGGCCCTCTCCCGGCCCTTCCCGGTGGCGATCCTGCACTGGCCGCAGCGCGAACTGTCGGAGCTGCTGACCAGCTACCCGACCCTGGCCTCCGAGTACCCCTCGCACGAGGCCCACCTGCGGGAGATCGAGACCTCGCTGCGCGCCCTGGCCGCCTCGGGCACCACGAACCTGGGCATCGTCACGGCGAGCGTCCCCTCCTACGAGGCCTTCGCGGCTTCGGAGAAGACCTCCCCGGCCTCCCCGTCCCTCCTCGCCGAATACGCCACGACCCTGGCGGCCCGCGGCAAGGCCACCCCGTGGCCCCCGATCCCCACCGCGTCCTGCTGGTGCGGCTCGGGCAAGCCGTACGCGGAGTGCCACGAGGTGTCCGGCGGCTGAGCAGGGCGATCCGGCCGGGGACACGATGTCGCCGGCCCGGCGATTACGTACCATCGGCTTCAGGTGGGGGTGCCGTGCCGAGCCGTCGTCGTGGCTCGACCGAGCGCGCCTCCCGGGACCGGCAGGCGAAAAGTGGAGGAGGGAGACCGTCATGATCGCGGCTGTGCCTTCCTCCCCCTCGGTGTCGGCCCGGATGAGTCGCCAGGCACGCCGGAACACCACCCCCGAACTGGCGGTGCGCAGACTGCTGCACGCGGCGGGCCTGCGCTATCGCCTGCAGGTGAAGGTGCCCGGCATGCCGCGCCGCACGATCGACATCGCCTTCCCCGGGGCCAAGGTCGCCGTCTTCCTCGACGGATGTTTCTGGCACGGGTGTCCCGAGCACGCGACGCAGCCGAAGGCCAACGCACAGTGGTGGCGTGAGAAGCTCGACAAGAACATGGCGCGGGATCGCGAGACGAGCGAGCTGTTGGCGGCGGCGGGCTGGACCGTGCTGCGGTTCTGGGAGCACGAGGCACCGGAGTCCGTGGCGGCCCGTGTCATCGATGCCCGCCGCGGCGCGAAAACCGGCTGACCCGCCTTCCCGGGCGATCGACATGCGTCCGACCGACGCGGACAGGACGACATGACGCTCTCGGGGCCGGACCGGCTCACCTCTCTGGAGCTGTGTGCCGGTGCCGGCGGTCTGACGCTGGGCCTGGAGGCGGCCGGGTTCGACCCGATCGCGCTGTTGGACACGAAGCCCGACTCCTGCGCCACCCTGCGGGGCAACCGCCCGGACTGGACCGTGCTGGAGCAGGACCTCCGCGACTTCCTGCCGTCCGACCGTCCGGATCTGTTCGCCGAGGACACCGCCGTCGATCTCCTCGCGGCCGGTCTGCCCCGGCTGCCCTCGACGGCCTCGACCATGCGCAAGAACGCGGACGAGGAGCGGTACCTGCTGAAGGCCACGATCTGGCTGGCGCAGGCCGCCCTGCCCCGCGCGGTCCTGGTGGAGAACATCCCCGGCCTCGCCCTCGCCGACGTGTACGCGCCGACCCGGCAGTGGGTGGAGGAGAACCTGCGGGAGGTCGGCTACCGCTCCTCCTGGGGGGTGCTCAACGCCTGCGACTTCGGGGTTCCGCAGCAGCGCCCGCACGGTTTCCTGGTCGCGCTACGGGATCCCGAGTTCGGGCGGTTCTCGTGGCCGGAGCCGTCCGGTCTGCCCACGCGGAGCGTCGGCACGGTCCTGTACGAGTCGATGGCCCGCCGGGGCTGGCCCGGTGCGGCCGCGTGGGCACGGCGTGCCGACGAGCCCGCCCCGACGATCGTCGGCGGCTCGGACAAGCGCGGCGGTCCGGACCTCGGCCCGACCGGCTCGAAGCGCGCGTGGGAACGCCTCGGTGTGAACGGGGGCGGGATCGGGGACGACGTACCGGACGCCTCGGCCCCCGACGACCTGTTCCCCAAGCTCACCGTCCCGCAGGTGACGTGCCTTCAGGGCTTTCCCGCCGACTGGGTGCCGGCCGGCCGCAAGACGTCCTCGTACCGCCAGATCGGCAACGCGTGCCCTCCTCCGGTCGCGTCGGCGGTCGGTCGTGCGCTCGCGGTCGCCCTCCGGCCTGCGGTCGACCTCCGGCCCGCGGAAGGCCCGACGCCGGCTAGACTCGCGCCATGAACTCCGAGAACAAGCCCCCCTACAAAGTCGTCGACCTCTTCGCGGGCTGCGGCGGCTTCACCCGGGGCTTCTTCGAGTTCTCCCGGGACAACATGAAGGACGGCCTGCATTCCTTCGCCCCCATTGCCGGGGTCGAGATCGATCCCGCGGCCGCTCTGACCTATTTCACGAATTTCGAGAAATGGGCGGACGACACCACCGGAAGCGATCACCATTTCTTCCTGGGTGACATCGCGGATTGGGTGGACGTCGTCAGGTCCAAGGGCCTGCACGCCGATGTGATCCTGGGGGGCCCGCCCTGTCAGGGCTTTTCCGGACTCGGCAAGGGCGATCCGGACGATCCGCGAAACCGGCTCTGGGAAGAGTATTTCAAGATCGTCGAATTGGTGCAGCCGCGCATCTTCATCATCGAGAACGTCGAGCGGTTCAATTCGTCCAGCCAGCTCGCCGATCTGAAGAGCGCCTTTCTCGATCTCGGGTACACGTTGGAGGATCCTCAGGTCCTCAACGCGGCCGACTACGGCGCCGCGCAGCTCCGGAAGCGGACGATCGTGATCGGCGTGCGGGGGAAGCGGCACATCTCCTACCCCGCCGCGTCGCACGCGGGCGCCGGCAAGGCGGGCCAGGTCGGTCTCTTCGCGACCGAGGAGCCGAAGGCCTGGCAGACCCTCAAGGAATGCCTGGACGGCGAGAAGGACCCGATCCCCTACCAGACGAGTGGGCTCGACCTGCCGGAACTCAACGACGAGAACGTCCCGTCCGTCACCATTTCCCGGAAGGTCACGGAGACGGGGGTCCTCGACAAGGAGTTCGTCGCGCGGCTCCGCGAGAAGATCCCGGGACCGTTCAGGAGCGAATCGCTGCACATCGGTCGCCAGCCGACGGAACTCTCCCTGGCCCGCTACCGGGCCATCGAACCGGGTCAGAACCGACACGCGCTGAGGAACGCACCCCCGGCGCTCGTGGAAGGAAAGCTGGTCCCGCTCTCGACCGAGAGCTGGAACCGCCACAACAGCGGCTCGGGTGACGTCATGGGCCGGCTCGTGTGGGAGAAGCCCTCCGTGACGATCCGCACCGAATTCTTCAAGCCGGAGAAGGGGCGGTACCTGCATCCGGTGGACCATCGCCCGATCACCCACTACGAGGCGTCACGTATCCAGGGGTTCCCCAAGGACTTCCGGTGGTGCGGAAGCAAGTCCCAGATCGCGCGCCAGATCGGCAACGCGGTACCGGTGCCGCTGGCGCGGGCTCTCGCCGAGCACGTCTATCAGGCCCTGGAGGGTGGGGCGGGCCAGGGCGACCGGCACGAGGCCGAGGACCTGACGTCGGGCGCGGCTCAGGCGTAGGGATTCTCCACCGGCTCCTCCTCCTCCTTGCCACGGATCGGCGCGGTGGTGAACAGCTCCTGGAAGAGGGGGAGCAGCCGGGCCACCGAGGAGAAGTCCACCTCCCCGTCGTCCGGTCCGTCCGGCAAGGAATCGTGCGGGACGGGTGGGGCGTAGGTGAGGTCCTCTATCCAAAGGCGCCGGGCCTTCGTGTCCAACGGATCGTCGGGGGCGACCAGTTCGTACTGGATGGTGCTCCCGGCGGTGTTGACCGCCTTGATGAGCGCGTTCGCCGCCCTGGTGCTGGTCACGGTGCCGTCGCGCAGCATCCGGATCACGGTCTGGGCCGTGGGCCGGTGCAGGAACACGTCCTGCCGCAGTGCGGAGTTGAACATCTCCTGGTTGGCGCAGGCCGCCTCCGCCGTCGCGTAGTTGCGCCCGTCGCGGTACATCTCGGCGGCCCACCAGAGCCGGGCCATGGCCTGGACGTGGAAGGGGCCGGTGAAGCGCCGCGGGTTGACCCTGGCCTCGCCCCCGCCGCCGTTCTCGTTCTCGCTGCCGAGCCAACGCCACAGGACGTAGTCCGGTGCGACGCGCAACGCCAGATGGTTCCAGAGTTCCGAGTCGCCGGCTTCCCTGCGGGTCAGCCGGAGCGTCGCGTGCAGGCGGGGGGCGAGCCACGCGTCACTGGCCCCCGGACGTGCCTCGACGAACCGGCGCATCGCGGCGTCGAACAGCTCGCGTACGGGCCGCGCACTCCATCGGTCGCCTTCGTCGTCGAACGCGCGTGAGCTGCGGTCCAGCTTCTCGTGGGGCAGCGCGCTCCGGCCGCTCAGAACCTCGTCGTCGAGTTCGCGCCGCGCCACGGCGTCGGGAAGGAGTGCGAGCCGCTCGGGTGCGGCGGCCGCCCCTTCGTAGACGGATTCCCAGCTCACTGCTTCGCGCTCCCCTTCGTGATGTCCCGCAATGCCTCGCCCAGCGAGCGTGCCGACCGGGACTGTCGCCCGGCCGCGTGCAGTACACGCATGTGCAGATCCCGGCCCGCGCCGCCGACCCGGCGGGACAGCAGTTCCCGCAACGCGTCGGACGGGGAGAGGTCGGGACACACGTCGGGCAGCATCCGCTTGAGGACGTTGTCCCGCCAGCCGCCCGGCCATTGGGGTTCTCCGTCCTCGGCGAAGACCTCGTCCGCGGCGCTGTGGAACAGGGTGACCCACAGGTCGGTGCCGAGCTTGGCGGCGAGCGCCTTCTGCAGGGCGCTCTCCGCGGGGGACATGCCTCGCGCGGGTGCGCCGAGCAGCCGCGCCACTCCTTCGAGGGCGGTGTTCACGTAGACGGTGGGGACGGCGCCGTTCGCGTCGATCGCCCATTCGTTGTGCCGGAAGTCGTGGAGATGGGGGTGCTCGTCGGAGCCGAAGTCGACCTCCGTCATGCGGATGTCCTGCTCGCGGTGGGCGGTCCGCGAGTCCACGTCCACGGTCCAGGCGTCCTCGGCCGATCCGATGAGCCTGCCGGGCACTCCGTCGACCGTCGCCGTGACGATGCCGGTGAGCTGCAGCCGCCCCAGGTGCTCGTCGCGGTCGACGCGCACCTCACCGACCCAGTCGCCGGAGGCGTCCTGGCGCAGCGAGGTCACCGAGCGCACGTTGGACGTCCGGTTGGCGACCGTCACCGCCGCCCGCACGTCCCGCCAGCCCCGGCCCTCGGCGTCGGCCACCACCGGTACCCGCATCCGGACCGCCAGCCGCGCGGTGGACCAGTCGGCGTAGCCCACACCGTGCACGGCGACACGCCGTTCCTGCCGGTTGACGAGTTCCAGCGGCAGGGCGTCCTCGTCGACGCGTCCCTCCCGCACCTCGATCGTGGTGAGCCCGTCGGATCGGCGCAGGGTCGGGTAGGGGACGAGCTGCTTCACATCGACTCCTTCGCACGCTGCACGTCCACCTCGACGCGGGCGTGCCGAGCGGGTACGGGATGGTCCTGCACGTCGCTCTCCCCGAGGAAGACCGCCGTGCGGGCGCCCGCCTTGAACAGCAGGGAACCTTCGGCGGTGACCTCGCAGTTGCGCTCGGCGACCAGTCGGGCCCACTTCACGGCGGGCTTCGGTCCCGAGCGGGTGACGAATCGCAGGACGGGGACGAGTGTCCACGGATCCGACTGCGGGGGCAGATTGACCTCGACCCGGACCTGCCAGGCGCCGGTGTCGTCGACGTGGCCGTCGACGTCGTCGACCTGGGGGTGGCTGCGCGCGTTGCGGGGCGGCCCCTTGGGGGCGTCGATGCGCAGCACCTCGCGCAGGACGGAGGGAATGACCTCGTCCTGCGCGGGGGCGTCGTCGCGGGTGGCGACGACGGCCAGGACCCCCTCGCGCATCGCGGCCCGGAACTCGCCGATGCTGCGTACGACGCCGCGCGCGTAGGTGACGACCAGGTCCTCGGTGCGCTTCCAGGTGTCGTGCTCGGGCGGCTCCGCCGTGCGCAGGAAGCGTTCCGCGGCGCGTGCGCCGTCGGAGGAGTCCCCGGCGGCCGTGCCCGCGAGGAGCAGGGCCTGGTAGGCGTTCCCGCCGAGCGGGGGGTTGATGGTCTGCGTCATCACCACCATGCGGTTGCCCCGCATGCAGACCAGTTGGTTGGGGCGCGGGTCGTCCGGTTCGGCGGCGGTGACGAGCAGGACGGCCTCGTGCTGGACCGGCCTGCCGTCCGCTTCGGTCTCCGGGGAGCGCAAGGGGGGTACGTCGAGTCGGACGCGTCGCTCGACGACCTGCTCGGGTGCGGTCAGTCGATCGACCGTCGCCCCTTCGAGGAAGGCGCGCAGGGCGCGCGACCGGGCCGGCTCGTATTCGTCGGGGACCACGCGTCGCTCGGCGACGACCTCGACGCCGTCGCGCAGGGCCACGACAGACGCCTCGACGAGGGGCTCGGTTCCCGGGGCGGAGATCATGGAGGCCCAGAAGTTCCGCCCCAGCCCGGCCGACAGCTTCTCGTGCAGCGCTTCGAGGTCGGCGTCCTCGTCGTCCCCCTGGTGTGCGCCGACGACGAGGAAGGAGGTTCCGGGCTCGTCGCTGTCGCGCTCGAGGTGCAGTGCCTCGACCGTGGCCTCGTCCGCCCACCAGGAACGGGCCGCGCCGTCGCGGTCCGGGTCGGCCTCTCCCAGCCAGGCGGGGCCGGCGTAGGCCTGGTCTCCGACGGTGTGCCAGGGGAGGTCGATGCGGCCGATGAGTCGCCGCTCCCGGTGCCCGTCGTGCGGCCGGCTCAGGGTGCTGTTGATGAGGACCATGCCCAGGGAACTGGCCGACCAGAGGGTCGCCTTGCCGAGGCCGAAGGATCCACCGGCGCTGGCGTTGGACTTCACGCTGTCCAGTTGACGCCTGACGACCGCGGCGAACCGGCCGTCGTCGTAGTCGTCGCCGGTCAACCCGTTCGCGTTGTAGTCGTCCACGCGCAGGAGGACGAGGCTCCCGCGGTCCTCGATGTCGCGCAGGGCCCGCGCCAGTGCGCGGGAGGCCTTGTTGCCCGCGCTCGCGGCCGACTCGTAGTGCTCGCGCAGCGCGTCCCACCGCATCACTCGCCGGAAGGCGTCGAGCCGTTCGCCGGAGATCTCGTGGAGGACGTGCCGGATGCGTACCGGTCGACCGGTGTCGAGGATCTCGTCAAGACTGTTCTGGGTCGCTTCGCGCGCCAGGACCGAGAGGTCGGCGTCGAAGGCGAACGCGGCCGCGTTGCCGTACTCGCGGCCGCCGTCGACGTGTGCGGGACGGTGGTACCAGGTGAGCCGCTCGTGCCCGACGGTCTCGTCCATCGACAGGGAGGCACCGGGGACGACCCCGAGGGCCGCTTCTATGAGCTTCACGGTGTCGGGTCTGGGCGTCACCCGGCCGCTCACCCACGTGGACACGGCGGCCCGGGTGACGTTCACCTGCGCCGCGAGCTCCGTCTGGGTCATCCCCTGTCGCTGCAACTGACGCCCCAGCCAGGCTCCGTAGTTGTCGACCACGATCCGTCAGCACTCCATGTCATCGTGCGGGAACGACCTCGCGCATCATACAACTGACCATTTGACAGCAGAGAATGTGTCAAAATTTACTCATCGAACCATCGTACGGATTCGGCCGTCACCCATGGTCGGGCCGTAAGGAATCGGCATGTTTCCCGGCAACCCGACCGGCTGAAGTGCCCACCGAGCCCCTTGTGCCACCTCCTTCACCCGTGCGACCCTTTCGATCACTCGCCGGGTGAGGATTCCGCGAGAACCACCGGGGGGTGCGCGCCTACAGGCTATTTGCCATGCCCTCATCAAGGCTGTCTCGCGCCCCTGCGACATCCCTCGCGCGCCCACGTCCTCATGCGTCGCGCCGACATTTGCGATAACCGGAGAGTGAGCTTCTTCGTGTCCTTTCAGCCATCCCTCGCGCAGTCAGGCCCCCTGTCCGACGTGCTGCGCGTCGTCCTCGACCAGTCGGACCGAAGCCTCAGCACGTATCGCAACGATCCCGGCCGGATCCTCGAGGACGCGAACGGCGAACGGCGAATTCAGCAAGGGGGCTACGGCGATCGCCAGTTGTACGAACTCGTGCAGAACGGCGCGGACGAACTGAGGGATCGCGATACGCCGGGCCGCGTCGCCGTGGTCCTCACGCAGAACCATCTGTACTGCGCCAACGAGGGAAACCCGCTCTCCGCCGACGGCGCCGAGACCATTCTGCGCATGAGCGTCTCGAAGAAGCGCGGAGGCCAGATCGGGCGCTTCGGCGTGGGCGTCAAGTCCGTCCTGTCGATCACCGACACCCCGCAGTTCTTCAGTGCCACGGGCAGCTTCGGATTCGACCGCGAATGGTCGGCGCGGCTCATCCACGAGGTCCATCCGCAGGCGAAGGAAACCCCCGTCCTGCGCATGGCCCGGCCGCTCGACCTCGCGCGCGAACTCCGCGAGGACCACGTACTGAACGACCTGTTCTCCCACGGGGCCGTCACGGTCGTCCGGCTCCCGCTGCTGCCCGGAGCCGCGGCGCGCCTGGGCCGGGACCTGCGCGCGTTCCCCCGGGAGTTCCCGCTCTTCTCCCCGCATGTGGGGACGATCGACCTGGAGGACCGGCGCGAGAACTCGCGCTTCCGCCGTTCCCTGAGCGGAACACGGGAAGGGACCGTCCACACGCTTCTCGTCTCGGACAACGGCGGAACACCGGAGCGGGAGACGTGGCGCGTCTTCACCGTGCCCTACTCCCCCACCGCGAAGACCCGTGAGGCGTCCGGGGAACTCCACGACCGACCCGTCATCGACATCTCGTGGGCCGTGCCCGAAAGCCGACGTGAACTGGGCGCCTTCTGGGCCTACTTCCCCACCCACTACCCGATGACCCTGCGCGGCATACTCAACGCCGCGTGGAAGACCAACGAGGATCGCCAGCACCTGGTCGACGGCACCCCGCTCAACGACGAGCTGCTGGGGGCCGCCGCCGGTCTGGTGGCCGCGTCCCTGCCCGCCCTGACGGACCCCGCCGACCCCGCCCGCCACCTCGCCCACCTGCCCGGTCGCTACAAGGAGCGCCGCAACTGGGCCGACGGTCACGTCATCCAAGGGGTGTGGCGCGAGGCGGCCGCGAGACCCTCCCTCCCCGACCAGGACGGGGTACTGCGCAAGCCCTCCGCCCTGCGCGTCCACCCGGAGGAGCTGCGGCCCGAGTGGCTGGACCTGTGGGCCTCCCACCCGGCCCGGCCCGCCGCCTGGGTGCACCGGTCGGTCGAGACCGACCGGGACCGGCGCGGCAAGCTCGGCCACATCCTCGAAGCCGCGCACCACGAGCGCGCGACCGTCCAGGAGTGGCTGGAGGCCCTGGTCACCGATGGCACGCCCGCGGCGTCCGCGTGCGCGCTGCGGATCCTCGCGGCGATGATCCGCGGCAACAGCCCGTACGTCCCGGAGGCCCGACAGGCCCGCGTCCTCCTCACGGAGGCGCACGGCCTGGTGGCCCCGCGCCCGAACACGGTGTTCCGCCGGGTCCTGGACGACTCCCTCCCGAACGAGATGGTCTACGTCCACCCCGAGATCGCCACGGTGCGCGAGCTCTCCGCCGACCTGGACACCATCGGGATCCACGAGGCCGACGCCCTGGGCCGCTTCGAAGCCGTCGTGGACCAGGGGTTCGCCCGGTACGGCGAATCCTCGTGGGAGGAGTTCTGGAAGCTGTCCCGCCGGGCCGGGGCGGGCCAGTCGATCCGCATCCTGAACGAGAGGGTGGCGAATCCGACGGGCGTCCTGCGGGTGCGTACCCTCGCCGGTGCGTTCAGCAGCATCGAATCGTGCCTGCTGCCCGGCCCCGTCGTCCCCGCCGACGGCTCGCGCGACGCGGCCCTCGCCATCGATTCCCGCTTCCATCGGGACGACCTCCTCGTCCTGCGTGACCTCGGTGCGCGCTCGGGTCCGGACGTCGATCAGGACCCGACCGGCGAGCCCTGGTTCGAGTCCTACGCGGAGGCCATGCACAAGGCGTACTGCGCCACCCTCCCGGCCAGCTCGGCCCGTCCGAACAGGGCGACCATGCGGATGCAGGGCGCCTCGCCGGCCGGCCCGCTGGGATTCCTGACACGGCTGAGCGAAGAGGGCAGGGCCGACTTCGTCGCCGCGATGCCCGACCGGGGCATGGTCCGCAACTGGACCCGGCAGGTCGGCAAGCAGAGCCGGACCCAGGAACCCGCGCCGTCCCCGCTGCGCTGGATGGTGACCAGGTACGGGTACGCCCGCACCGACCGGGAACTGCTCCCGTTGCGCGAATGCGTGGGACCCCAGCTGTCCCCCTACGCGGCCGTCCTCCCCGTGGCCCGCCTCTCCCCCGCCCAGGCCGACGCCCTGGAGATGCCCGGCACCCTCGACAAGGTGCCGCAGCGGGTGTGGAACAAGATCCACGAGCGGATCGCCGCCAGCGAGGACGACGCCTTCCTCGGCAACGCCTACACCCTGCTCACCCGGGCCGACGCCGGCTTCCCGGAAGGCGTCGAGACCCGCTGCCGCATCGGCACCGAATGGGGACATCGACCCGACACGGACATCGCCGTGACCTCCGTCCGCGAGGAGTACGACGGGCTGGTGCGCGAATCCGTCCCGGCACTCCTCGTCGACACCCCGGAGGACGCCGAACTGCTGCGTACCCGGTGGGACATGTGCAGCCCCGGCGACAAGATCACGAAGGAGCTGAGTCACGCCTCCGAGGCCGAACCCGAGCTGCTCCTGAACCGCTTCCCCTCCCTGCGCCTGCGCACCGATCTCGCGACCGCCGACGCCTGGTTCCAGTCCTGCACCCGACTCGAAGAGATCATCCGCACCGACCACAGCTACCGTCCCGTCGCCCTGAAGAGCGCGCTCGACGGTCGGGTCGCGTTGATCAGCCACCCCGAGGACGAGCTGGAGATCCTCCACGAGTCGTCCAAGGTGTTCGGCTGGCGACTGTCGCGTGCCGAGTGCCGGCAGGTCATCGCGCTCCAGGAGCAGCAGCGGGCCAACGAGAAGCTCCAGCGCGTCGTCCACGCGGAGAGCGTCACCGACAAGCTCCTGCTGCTGATCGGCGAGGAAGCCCTGCGCACGGGACTGCCGCCGGGCCTGTGGGAGGACGAGCTCCACGTGTCCGGCAAGGAGCCCGACGGGCAACGGATCGCGGAACTGGCCTACAACTCGGAGAAGGACGGCGTCCTGCGCCACTACGCCAAGGCCATCGCCTCCCGGTGGGCCGAGGCCCCGAACAGCTACGGGGGCGACACCGCCGCGCGCCAGTTCGTCAACCGCCTCGGCTTCCCGGAGGCGTTCGCCGGGGCCCGGCCCGTCAGCCCGCCCGCGATGGAGCAGGTGGTGGGGCCCGTGGACTTCCCCCGCCTGCACGACTACCAGGAGCAGCTCGCCCAGAACCTCTTCTACCTGCTGACGGACCCCGACCCCAAGCGCGCCATGCTGTGCATGCCCACGGGCTCCGGCAAGACGCGGGTCGCGGCCGAAGCGGTGATCCGGGCCATCAAGCACCGCCGGCCCACGGGTCCGATCCTGTGGATCGCGCAGAGCGAGGAACTGTGCGAACAGGCCGTGCAGAGCTGGAAGTTCGTCTGGTCCAAGGTCGGCGCCGAACGCGAGACGCTGTCCATCAGCCGGCTGTGGGGGGCCAACTCCGCCACCGACATCCGCTCCACCGTCCATCTCGTGGTCGCCGTCGACGCGAAACTGGAACGTCACCTGGACACCGAGGCGTACGCCTGGCTGCGCGAGGCCTCGGCCGTCATCGTCGACGAGGCGCACACCTCCCTCTCCCGGCGCTACACCAGGCTCTTCGAACTCCTCGGGATCTCGCGCAACAACAGGACCGAGCGGCCTCTGGTCGGACTGACCGCGACCCCGTTCCGCAGCACGAACGAGGACGAGACCCAGCGGCTCGTACAGCGCTACGGCAGGAGCCGGCTGGACAAGGGCGTGCTCGACCCGGACCCGTACCCCCAACTGCAGGACATGAAGGTGCTGGCCAGGGTCGAGCAGCGGGTCCTGCGCGGCGCGACGGTGACCATGAGCGCGTCGGAACTGAGCAAGGTGGACACCTTCGGCGCGCTGCCGGCCACGGTGGAGGACCGGCTCGCGTTCGACCACGAACGCAACCGGATGCTCGTCGACGAGATCGCCTCGCTGCCCGCCGATTGGCCCGTCCTGCTGTTCGCCACCTCCGTGGCACACGCCAAGGTGATCGCGGCCAAGCTGAACGGCATGGGCGTGTCCGCCGACTCCATCGACTCGGCGACACCCACCGCCACCCGCCGCAAGCGGGTGGACGACTTCCGGGAGAACAGGATCCGGGTCCTGGCCAACTACGGCGTCCTCACCCAGGGCTTCGACGCGCCCGCCACCCGCGTGGTGGTCGTATCCCGACCCACCTACAGCCCCAACGTCTACCAGCAGATGATCGGTCGCGGGCTCCGCGGACCCGCGAACGGGGGCAAGGACACCTGCCTCATCCTCAACGTCGACGACAACATCGAGAACTACGGTCACAAGCTCGCCTTCACCGAGTTCGAGCACCTCTGGGAGCGCAAGTGACGAAGACCCCGGGAGCGCCTCCCACGCTCACGGACGAGCAGCGCGCCGTCGTGGAACTGCCCTGGGACGCCAAATGCCTGGTCGTGGCCGGGGCGGGCGCCGGCAAGACCCACACCCTGGTGCGTCGCCTCGACGCCCTGGTCGAGCGGGACGACGTACTGCCCGGCGAGATACTCGTCCTGAGCTTCTCCAACGCCGCCGTACGCGAGCTGCGCCAACGCATCCAGCGCCACGCCGTCGCCGCCGACCGGGTCCGGGTACAGACCTTCGACAGCTGGGCCACCGCCTTCCTGTCCGAGATCGCTCCCACCGGTGAGTGGAACACCGTCCCCTTCGACGAACGCATCCGCAACGCCACGGAAGCGATCGGGGAGGGCAGGCTCGACGAGTACCTCACCGAGGACCTGGCCCATGTCGTCGTCGACGAGGTGCAGGACCTCGTCGGTGATCGAAGCCGCATGATCGAGGCACTGCTCGACGAGTACCGGGACGCCGGTTTCACCGTCGTGGGCGATCCCGCCCAGTCCCTCTACGGCTTCCAGGTACCGGTGGCGCAACGCGCCGAGGAGGTCAACAGCTTCTTCCCCTGGCTGCGCAACAGCTTCCCCGCGGACCTGCGCGAGCTACGGCTCACCCGCAACTTCCGTGCCACGACGGACTCCGCCCGCACCGCCCTCCACCTGGGCCACCGCCTCCAGCAGGACGACCTCACCGCGCAGGGCCACCGATCGGTCCACACGCAGCTGCACGCCGCGCTGTTGTCGAACCTTGCGTTCGCCCCGCTCGACAGTGAACTCGCGGCCTCCGCACTGCGTTCCCACCACGGCACGAACGCCATCCTCTGCACCACCAACGGTCAGGCCCTGGCCGTCTCCCGCTCCTTGTGGACGTCCGGCATACCCCACAAGGTGCAGCGCTCCGCCCAGGACCGCGTGCTGCCCACCTGGTTGAGCCTGCTCTACCGCCGATGCGAGGGATCCACCCTGGCCACGGCGAGGTTCGACGCGATCGCCGACGAGCTCGAGCTCCCGGACGGCGAGGCGCGCGATGTCCTGTGGCACGCCCTGGTCCGGCTGGACGGCCGTGGGCACCGGTCGGGGATCGACCTGAACCGGGTGAAAACCGCTCTCGCCGGCGGCCGGATACCGGACGAACTGACCACCCACGACACGGAACGACTCGTCGTCTCCACCGTGCACCGCGCCAAGGGGCTGGAGTTCGACCGGGTCGTCGTGATCGATCCCGGTCCCGTGGCGGCGGCCTCGGACGCCAAGGACAGCGATCCGGCCGCGGCGGCCCGCGCGCTCTACGTGGCCATGACCCGACCGCGCACCGACCTGTACCACCTGGAACTGCGACGGGACCCCTTCCTCCGCAAGGACGGCGACGGCCGACCCGCGACCGGCCGCTGGTACCGCGGCGGAACGGGCACCAAGCGGGGGCAGCGGTACGGCATCGAAGTCCTCGGCGGCGACGTGTCACGAGAGGCCCCGGCCGGCGCGCACGACCTCGAGGGGAACGCCGTCGACCTGCAGCGCTACCTCGCGCAGGAGGTACACGCCGGCGACCCCGTCGCGTTCGTACGCGCGCACGCGCTCCCGACAGGACCGGACGCGAGCCCGCCCTACCTGCTGCGCCATGCCGGCCGCGTCATCGGGAGCGCCTCCGAGGCGTTCCGCAAGGACTTGTACACGATCCGCAGGACCCGCAAGGACGCGGCTGCACTCGCATGGCCACTCACCATCACGGACCTGTTCCTCGACTCGGTGGAAACCGTCGTGGGCAGCGACAACGTCGCTCTCGGCGCGGGCCTCGGCGAGCGGGGCGTATGGCTGGCCCCCAGGCCGACCGGGCTGGGGCGCTTCGAGTGGGAGAAGAAGGGCACGGAGGACGGCGAAGGATGATGAAGAGCGAGCACGACGAGCACTACGAGTTCCGGGACGAGTTGGTGCACCGGCTCGTCCTCGACCTGATGGGCCCCAAGGGCGGACCGGACGAGGTGCTGGAGGACCCGCCGGTCACGACCTATCCCGTCGGGGCACTGTTCCCGCAGGGCGACGTCGCCGAGGACCCGACCGAGCGGGCCGCCGACAACAACCCCGACCCCGCGGCCGACGTGGCCCGCCGGGAGCAGCGGGACGGGGACCGGGACGACTCCGGTGTCGCCCTCTCCAACGTACGTCGCCCCTCGGCCATGGGGATCACCTTCGCCGTCGACCGGGTGGCGGCCCCCGAGGTCACCGTCCGCGTCGAGGCCGCCCGGTACCTACCGGTCGACGCGTCGGGCCGGGCGACCGCCGCCAAGGCCGCGGAACGACGCTCCACCGAGGACACCGGCGAACGGTGGATGCGGCAGGCCGTCCCCGCTCGGGACGTACCCGTCGACGTCACCGTGCCCGGCACCAAGGCGGTGGAGATCCTGCCCCACCTCCTGAGCCTTCAGATCATCGTGCGGAACGAGGACGCCTCCGGGGCCGTCGCGGTGACCGTCACCCTGATCAACACGGCGACCGCCCCGAAGACCGGCCCCCAGGACGAGTCCTGCTTCTTCCAGCCCCGCCTGACCGTGACCGCCCCCGCGGGCTCCGGCGGTCTGGTGGAGCGACCCGTCCACGGACGCTCCGCCGACCCCGAGCTGGATGTCAGCCGGCTCCTGCACCGTCACGCCCCCTCCTTCGCCACGGGCCACGGCTGCGCCGCGGACTGGCACTGGGTGGCGCCCCCGCCGAACCACCTGCGGGTGGACGCCGGGCCGTGCCGGATCGACGCGGTGCACACCGAGCTCGTGCCGACGTACGAGGTCATGCTCACCGACTCGAACCCCGACATCGACGCGACCTCGCTGGGCATGAAGTGGCTCTCGACCGCGCCCCGGGACGAGATCGTGCCCGCCCTCCTGACGCTCCTGTCCTCCTACGAGAACTGGATCGAGGAGCGGAGGACCGACGCCGAGCGGCTCGGTTCCTCCGAGTTCGCCGAACTGGCCCTGCTGCAGATCGAGAACTGCGCCACCGCTCTGGGGCGCATGCGCTCCGGCGTCGAGCTGCTGCGCGTCGACGACGACTGCCTGGAAGCCTTCCGACTGGCCAACCGCGCCATGGACGACCAGCGCACCCGCGCGATCACGATCAAGGAGGGTGAGCCGGGCCGCCCCAACACCTGGCGCCCGTTCCAGATCGGCTTCGTGCTGCTGTGCCTCGACGGCATCGCCGATCCCCAGCACGACGACCGGCAGATCGCCGACCTCCTGTGGTTCCCGACCGGCGGTGGCAAGACCGAGGCCTACCTCGGCCTCATCGCGTTCACCGTGTTCCTCCGGCGACTGCGCCGCCGCGACTGCGGCGGCGGGGTGACCGTACTGATGCGGTACACGCTCCGTCTGCTGACCCTCCAGCAGTTCGAGCGGGCGACCATCTTGATCTGCGCGATGGAACGCATCCGCCTGGAGGCGAAGAACTCCGCACGCCCGCTGGGCTCGGAAAAGATCTCCATCGGCATGTGGGTGGGCCAGTCGGCCACCCCGAACGACCTCAAGACCGCGCAGAAGAGCCTGCAGAAACTCCGCAACGGTCAATCGGTCGCCAAGGAGAACCCCGTCCAGCTCCGCGCCTGCCCCTGGTGCGGGTCCGCCCTGGACGCCCACGACTACACGGTCACCCTGGAACCCGCCGCGATGGTCGTCGCATGCCCCGACGAGGACTGCGACTTCCACGAAGGCCTGCCGATCCACGTGGTGGACCAGACGGTCTACCAGGCACGGCCCACGCTGGTCATCGCGACGGTCGACAAGTTCGCCCTCATCCCGTGGGAGGAACGGACCGCCGCCCTGTTCAACCGGAACCGGCCCGCCGACGACACCCCGCCGCCCGAGCTGATCGTCCAGGACGAGCTGCACCTGATCTCGGGCCCGCTCGGGACCATGACCGGGCTGTACGAAACGATGATCGACCTCGCCGCGGACACACCCAAGGTGATCGCCTCCACCGCGACGATCCGACGGGCCAAGCAACAGGGCCGCGCCCTGTTCCACCGTGAGGTCCACCAGTTCCCGCCCACCGCGCTCGACTCCCGCGACTCGTGGTTCTCCCGCGAGGCGCCGGCCGACCGCAAGGCCACCCGCCGCTACGTCGGACTGCTGACCCCGTCCACCAGCCAGGCCACCCTCCTCGTGCGCGCGTACGCCGCGCTGCTCCACCACGCCGCACTCATCGAGGGCCCCGGCGCGGTCCGGGACGCCTACTGGACGCTCGTCGGCTACTTCAACAGCCTTCGCCTGCTGGCCGCGGCCGAACTGCAGGTCAGGGACGATGTCCACGACCGGATCGCGCTGCTGGCCGCCCAGGCCGAGACGCGGACGCGTGAGATCAACGAGCCGTCCGAACTCACCAGCCGCATCGACGCGAGCGACATCCCCAAGTACCTCAAGGATCTGGAGCGCCGCCACCCGCACCCCGACGCGGTCGACGTCCTGCTCGCCACGAACATGATCTCGGTGGGCGTCGACATCGACCGGCTGGGCCTCATGGCGGTCATGGGGCAGCCGCAGACCACCGCCGAGTACATCCAGGCGACCAGCCGGGTCGGACGAAGCCACCCGGGACTGGTCGTCACCCTCCTGAACTCGGCCCGCTCACGCGACCGTTCGCACTACGAGAACTTCACCACCTACCACTCGGCCCTCTACCGCCAGGTCGAGTCGACGAGCGTCACCCCGTTCTCGCCCCGGGCCCGGGACCGGGCCCTGCACGCCGTCCTCGTCGGTCTCGCCCGACTCACCATCGAGGCGGCCCGCCCCAAGAGCGGCGCCGCGAAGATCGACCGGTTCGAGGACCGGCTGAAGGACATCCGTACCGCCATCACCTGGCGGGCCCGGGAGATCGCCCCCGAGCACGCGGACGACGTGGACGCGGAACTCGAAGAGATCATCGACGACTGGCGACTGCTCGCCGAGACGTATCCGGACACCCTCGTGTACGAGGGCTGGTTCGGCAAACGCCCCGCCCTGCTGGTGCCGTTCGCGGAGGCCGAGGACGGCGAGTCCTTCCGCACGCTGACCAGCCTGCGCGACGTCGACGCCGAGTCCGACCTGTTCGAGGAGAAGTAGATGTCAGAGTCCCCCCGGCGGTCCCGCTCCGGCTCCCGCCTCCAGCGGCTGCGCGCCGAGAGCGGACCCCGCAAGCTCGGTTCGGCCCGGCGCGCCCAGATGATCACCACGTACGGTGTCGGATCGATGATCGCGATCGACAGCGAGTCCTTCATCGTGCGCGGACTCGACTCCTGGCACGTGCCGTCGGAGTTCGAACTCACCGAGCCCCGCCTCCAGTACCGGCTGAACGTGGACGGTTTCCACCTGCCGCCCGCCACCACGGACGAGAACGCGCCGAGCGACGGTGTCCACGTCGCCCGCTTCCCCGAGTGGTACTCCTGTTCCACCTGCCACTCCCTCAACGAGCACCGTCGGCTGACCGCGGACCCGAAGAAGAACAAGTGCGGCAAGTGCGAGACCACGGAGCTGACCCCGTCCCGCTTCGTCATGGTGTGCGAGAACGGGCACCTCGACGACTTCCCGTACTGGCTCTGGGTCCACAAGTCCGAGGAACGCCCGGCAGGGGGCTCCCAGTCCCACCGCCTCGAAATCCGCACGGCGGGCCGCACCGCGTCCCTGCGTTCCATCCGGATCCACTGCTCGTGCGGGGTGGCCCCCAAATCGCTCGAAGGAGCCCTCGGCCGCAAGGCGCTGGCCTCGCTCGGGATCCGCTGCTCCGGGCGACGGCCCTGGCTGAGGGACGACTCGGCTCCCGAGGAGTGCACCGAGGACCCACGAGCGATACAGCGTGGTTCCTCCGCCGCCTGGTTCCCGATGGTCTCCTCCGCACTGACCATCCCGCCGTGGTCCCAGGGCGCCAACAAGCTCGTCCGCCCCTTCATGTCGAAGTTCCGCGATCGCACCGACGAGGAGATCCTGGTCTACATCGGGATGACGCCTCAGCTGCAGAAGTCCGGCTACGAGGCCGCCGCTCTCCTGGCCGCGGTACGCATCGGCCAACGGGCCACCGAGGCACGTGAGGCCAAGGAGGAGGACGCGGCGGCGGTGCTGATCGATCCGCTGCGCCGCGACGAGTACGAGCAGCTGCAGCGCAGCACCGAGTTCGACCACCGCGTCAGCCCGGACTTCGAGACGCAGGACCCGGGCGACCTGGGTGACATCCCGGACCGCACGGGCATCGACCAGGTGATGCTGGTCCCCCGCCTGCGGGAGGTCCGGGCCCTGACCTCCTTCACCCGGCTGACCGCCCCGACCTCGGCCGCCCCCGAGCGGCATTCCTCGCTGGCGCGCAATCCGCAGGGATGGCTGCCGGCCATCGAGGTCGTGGGCGAGGGCGTGTTCCTGCGGCTGGACCGCGAACGGGTGGCCCGGTGGGAGCAGCGGCATCCGGGCGTGGCCCGTCGTGCCGACGTGGTGCGTGATCACCATCTCGCGCTGCTCGCCGAACAGGCCGGCCCGGACGGCGATCCGGAGCTGTCGCCGGTCACGCCCCGCCTGCTGCTCGTCCACACCCTGGCGCACGTGCTGATCAACGAGTGGAGCCTCGACTGCGGCTATCCCGCCTCGGCACTGCGCGAACGCCTCTACGTCGACGACGAGATGACCGGGGTACTGCTCTACACCGCCACGAGCGACTCCGCCGGAAGCCTCGGTGGACTGGTCAGCCAGGGCAAGCCGGACGCGCTCGCGCGATCCTTGGCCTCGGCCCTGACGCGGGCCGCGTGGTGCTCCGCCGATCCTCTGTGCATGGAATCCCCGGTCAGCGGGGCCGACAACGTCAACCTCGCCGCCTGCCACTGCTGCGTCCTGCTCCCCGAGACCAGCTGCGAGCAGTTCAACCGCTTCCTGGACCGCGCCCTGCTGATCGGCACCCCGCAGGATCCCGAGATCGGCTTCTTCCACGGGACGGGCTGACGGGTCGGCCGCCGTCCGGCCCAGGGGGTGTCCTGTCGATCGCGGCCGATCGGCAGGACACCCCCGGGCCCGGCCGGCCCGCGCGGAAACTAGCGGTCCGCCGCCGCGTAGGAGGCCGCGGCCACCGCGGCCGCCGCCGTGAAGACCGCGGGCCAAGCCCCGATCTTCTTCGCCAGGGGGTGCGATCCCGCGAACGCGGCCACGTAACCCGCGCCCAGGAGGGCCGTGGTCGTCGGGCTCGTGCGACGGTGCCATTCGCGGGCCGCGACCGTGCCGGCGGCCGCGAGGATCACGCCGCCGAGCGGGCGTACGCCGGTCCAGCGGGCCGTGGCGTAGCCGCCGACCAGGCCGGCCGCCGCTATCGCCGAGGTGGGAATCTGCGCCATCGTGGGGTCCTCCAGCCGTTCGAACGTCTCCGGACGAGGCTAACGCGCGCGCCGTGTGAAGCGGCGCGCGGTGCCCACGCCCAGCACCACCACGGCTCCGCCGAGGACGCCGGGCGGGACGGTGTCCTGGACGGTGCGGGGCAGGACCGCGATGACACCGAGGGTGATGAAGAACGCCACCGCGCACGCGGCGACGCCGATCAGGGCTTTGCGCAGGAGAGAGCTGGGCACACCGGTTCAACGCCGGGCCGGGGGCGGCGATACGGGTGGCCCGGCTACGTACGGAAGTCGGATTTGTCGCACACCCTCCGGATCCGTGCAGGTGCCCTCCGTGGAACCTCCCCGGCGTAGATTCACTCTCCTACACGGGCGATACGACCGAAGCCGCCCAAGCCGGCCCAAGGAGCTGCAAACGTGATCTGTTATGGACCGGCCGTGCTGGACCTCTCGGACGAACTGGCCGACGCCTACAGCGAGGTGTTCTCCGCGCCACCGTGGAACGAGGATGAAGAAACCATTCGCCAGTTCTCCCTCCGACTCCAGGCCGACAGCCGCCGCGCCGGATTCCGCACCGCCTTCGCGCAGTCGCCCGCCGGCATCGACGGCTTCGCCACCGCCTGGTTGACCCCCAAGACCTTCCCCCGCGACCGCGCGTACGGACAGGTCTCCGCGCAGCTCGGCCGACAGCGCGTCCGGGAACTCCTCATCGGCGCCCTGGAGATCGACGAGCTCGCCGTACGCCCGCACGCGCGCGGGAACGGCACCGGGCGCACCCTGCTCGCCGAGATCACCGCCGACGCCCCCGACGAGCGCGCCTGGCTGCTGACCGCCCGCGTGGCAACCGACACCGTCGCCACCTACCGGCGCCTCGGCTGGCACGAGGTCACCCCCCTGCCCGGCACACAGAACGGCGTCGTCGTCTTCCTCGCCCCGAACCACCCCTCGGCCTGAGTATCGGACCCGCCCCACCGGGCATACCGCGGGCGTGATCACCGCTATCGCCCGTACCGCCCAGCGCCGGCTGAACCTGGCCACCTACCACCAGCTCGAGCAGGCCGGGATCCCGTCCGCCACCATCAGCGGCCGCAGCCGCCGCGGAGGGCCCTGGCAACGGCTCCTGCCACGGGTGTACTTGCTGCAGACCGGCCCACCCGACACCCGGCAGCAGGCGCTGTCCGCCGTCCTGTACGCCGCCCACCCCGCGGCCGGCCGGGTCCGGCCCTGCCCGACCACGCGCCGGCCCGCCACCATCCACATCTCCGGAGTCCCCAGCACCCGCCCGATCCGGGCCGCCGCCGACTTCGCGGCCCGCACGGACGACGCCGATCTGGTGCGCTCCGTACTGGCCAACGTCGTCCAGGGCGGCTGGTGCCACCCGCACGACCTGCACGCGGAACTGCGCGCGGGCCGCGTCCGCGGCCGCCCCGCCGTCCGCGTCGCGGCCGCGGAGCTGGTCGCCGGGGTCCGCTCGATCGCCGAGGGCCGCGCCCGCGAGACCCTGGCGGCCACCGACCTCCCGGCCCCGCTCCGGAACGCCCGCCTCCACGGCCCCGACGGGGCCTTCCTGGCCAGCCCGGACGCGTACTGGCCCGACGAGGGCGTAGCCCTGGAGATCGACTCCGCGGAGTACCACTACACGCGCGACGCCTGGCAGGCCACCCTGCTGCGACGGCTGCGCCTGGAGTCCCGAGGCGACCTGGTCGCCAGTACGACGCCCGGGATCCTGCGCGACAGACCGGCGGACGTGATCGCCGCCCTGCGCGCGCTCCTCGCACTGGGCGCCGCCCGCCCCGCGCCCCCGCAGGTCACCGCCCGTGGGCACGCCCAACTGGAACTGCCGCTCCCGCCGGGCTACGCCCCGAAGGCGCGCGAGACCGTATAGATCAGCAGGCCCGCCAAGGCGCCGACCACCGTGCCGTTGATACGGATGAACTGCAGGTCACGGCCGATGTGGGCCTCGATCTTGCGGGAGGTGTGCTCGGCGTCCCAGCCCGCCACCGTGTCCGTGATCAGCGAGGTGATCTCGGTCCGGTAGGTGGTGACGACGTAGACGACCGCGCCCTCGATCCACCCCTCCACCTTCGCCTGCAGACGGCCGTCGGTGGCCAGGCGCGCACCGAGGGAGAGAAGCGAGGCCCGGACCCGCAGGCGCAGCTCGCTCTGCTCGTCCTCCGCCGCCGAGATGATCATCGACCGGATCGCCGACCACGCGGAGGCGATGACGTCCTGGACCTCGTCGCGCGCCAGGATCTCGGACTTGAGCCGCTCCACCTTCGCGCGGGTCTCGGTGTCCGACTGGAGGTCGGCCGCGAAGTCCGTCAGGAACCGGTCCACCGCCCCGCGCGCCGGATGCTCGGGCATGTCCCGCATCTCCGTGACGAAGCGGAGCAACTCCTTGTAGACGCGCTCGCCGACCTTGCGGTCCACGAACCGCGGGGTCCAGCCCGGGGCGCCGCCCTGGACCGCGTCCGTGATCGAGGTCCCGTGGGTGACGAGCCAGTCGTGCGCCTTGGCGCAGATCAGGTCGACGGCGCGACGGTGGCCGCCGTCCTCGACGACCCGCTCCAGGGTCTTGCCGATGCCCGGCGCGATCTCGGCGGTCTCGGCGCGCCGCGTGATGGCCTCGCCGACCACGGCCTGCACGTCGGAGTCGCGCAGCACGGTGAGCGCGCCGCGCAGGGCGGCGGCCAGCTCGGCCGTGACCCGGTCGGCGTGTTCGGGCTCGGCGAGCCAGGAGCCGAGGCGGCCGCCGATGCCGAGGGCGTGGAGCCGGGCCCGCACCACGTCGGCGGAGAGGAAGTTCTCCCCGACGAACTCGCCGAGGGTGACGCCGAGCTGGTCCTTCTTGGTCGGGATGATCGCGGTGTGCGGGATGGGCAGCCCGAGCGGGTGCCGGAAGAGGGCGGTCACGGCGAACCAGTCCGCGAGCGCGCCGACCATGCCGGCCTCGGCCGCGGCGGCGACGTACGCGGCCCAGCCGCCGGCACCCCAGGCGTGCTGGGCGTACTTGGCGAGTACGTAGACCAGCGCGACCAGGAGCAACAGGCCGGTCGCGGTGGCCTTCATCCACCGGACCCCGCGCCGGCGCTCCTCATCGGCGGCACTGAACACGAACCCGCCGCGGGTGGCGGTACCTCCGGTGGTGCTGCGGTTCTCCACGTGCTCCTGCCTTCCCCCGGGGGCGCCGGTTTTGTCTGCATAGCATCCGACTCCCGGGAGGTCCGAGGAGTTCCCGCCACGCCCTTCCGCTCCCGCGGGGGTGACGGTGACGACCCGGGGCACCCCGGACCCGCCGGTCCGCTCTCGCGGGGGTGACGGTCCCGCAGAGCGGGGCCGGGCGGGTCCGAGTCGTCCTGCGGGCCGGGTCCCGGGCGCGGTGCGGGCCGGTCCGCGGGTGCTGGCGGTGCGGGCCGGGATCCGGGCGCGGTGCGGGCCGGTGCGCGGGGCCGGGGAGGGGTGTCTCCTCGGCTCGCGCGACGCGGGCAGGTCTCGGCTGTGCGCGGTGGTTGCGCGCTCGTCCTGCGGGGACACCCCTCCCCGTCCCCGCTCCCCACGCGTCGGGGCGGCTTCGGGAAGGATCC
>NZ_JBGBPT010000116.1:0-14429 GCF_041106355.1 Streptomyces sp. BF23-19
CACGCGCCGAGCCGAGGAGACCCTCGTGCGGGGCCCCGCACCACCCACACCACCCAGCCCCGCCGGCGATTGAGGCGACCCACCTCGGCATGAACGATCCGCACCACCGAGCCGTGAACCGCCGAGCCGCCCGCAGGGCACCCGGCCCCGCCGGCGATTGAGGCGCCCCGCCCGGCAAGGGCGAAGCCGCACCCCACACCACCGAGCGGACCGCAGGTCACACGGCGGGAACGCAGCGGCCTTCCTCCGTGCGGTACTGCCACTTGGCTCCGGAGGTGACCAGTTCCTTCACGGCGCCGACGAAGCGGTCGACGTGCTCGTCCGGGGTGCCGGCGCCGAAGCTGACGCGGATCGCGTTCAGGGAGCGCTCCCCCGGTGCCGCCTCGGGGGCTCCGCATTCGCCCTGGGCCTGCGGCTCGCTGCCCAGCAGGGTGCGGACCAGCGGGTGGGCGCAGAACAGGCCGTCGCGGACGCCGATCCCGTACTCGGCGGACAGCGCGGCCGCGAAGTGGGAGCTGTTCCAGCCGTCCACCACGAAGGAGATGACGCCGACCCGCGGGGCGTCGTCCCCGAAGAGGGAGAGGATCCGGACCGCCGGAACCTCCGCCAGGCCCGACCGGACCTTCGCGATGAGCTGCTGCTCGCGGGCGACGAGGTTCTCGAAGCCGGCCTCGGTCAGGGCCTTGCAGGCCGAGGCGATGGAGTAGACGCCGATGACGTTCGGGGAACCGGCCTCGTGGCGGGCGGCCGTGGTGTGCCACTCGACGTCCACGCCGCCGTCCTCGCGCCGGGCCACCTTGCGGGAGGCGCCGCCGCCCGCGAGGTAGGGCTGGGCGTCCTGGAGCCAGTCGGCGCGGCCCGCGAGTACGCCCGAGCCGAAGGGCGCGTACAGCTTGTGTCCGGAGAAGGCGACCCAGTCGACGTCCAGGTCCTGCACGGAAACGGGGTGGTGCGGGGCCAGTTGGGCGGCGTCCAGGACGATGCGGGCGCCGTGGGCGTGCGCGGCGGCGGCGAGTTCCTTGACGGGCCACAGCTCGCCGGTGACGTTGGAGGCGCCGGTGACGCAGACCAGGGCCGGACCGTAGGGGTCGCGGTCGGCGAGGGCCCGCTCCAGGGTGGCGACGGCTTCGGCCGGGGTGCGCGGGGCGTTGAGGTAGGTGACCCGCGCGTCGACCCACGGCAGCAGGGAGGCGTGGTGCTCGGTCTCGAAGACGAACACCTGGCAGTCGGCGGGGAGTACGGCGGCGAGCAGGTTCAGCGAGTCGGTCGTGGAGCGGGTGAAGACGACCTGGTCGGTGGGGCGGCAGTCGAGGAACTCGGCGACGGTGACCCGGCTCTGCTCGAAGAGGTCGGTGGAGAGCTGCGAGAGGTATCCGGCGCCGCGGTGCACGCTGCCGTAGTAGGGGGCGTACGCGGCCACGTCGTCCCAGACGCGCTGCAGGGCGGGGGCGCTGGCCGCGTAGTCGAGGGCCGCGTAGGTGACCTCGCCGCCGGTGACGAGGGGGACGGTGACGTCCCGGCCGAGGACGGCGAGCGGCTCGGCACAGGCGGGGTCGACGGTGACGGCGGTGGTGGTGGCGACGGCGGCGTTCAGGGATGCGGACATGGCGGTATCTCCCGGCAGGCAGGGCTGAATGGCTTCGGTGTGCCCGTACGCGGGTACGGCGCTGCGGCCGTCCGGGGTACGGGAGGGTCCTCGGACCGCGCTGGGCGGGGGTACACGGAAGTGACCCTGATCCGAGGGTGAAGTAGGGGCGGAGTCGCCCTATCGCATTCGCTTGCTCACGGAAAAAGCTCCTCGAGAAGACCAGGACCCCTGGTGTCGAGGGATCCGCGCTTGCCGTAGGCCTTGCTGCCTACGACCTGGTCATCACCCGGGGCACCCCGCCACGGAAGGAGGGTTGCCGGACAGCAAGCCGGGGCCTAAACGCTGTCACTCGTGACCTGTTCAGCATCCTGCCACAAGATCGCCCGAAGGCAAGACCCCGGTCCGAATGGCGGACCGGGGTCGTAGCTTTCACGCCGTTCTCGTACCGCTACGCGTTGCTGGCGGTCACCCAGCGCTCCAGGGCGGCCCGCGCCGCACCCGAGTCGATGGACTCCGCCGCACGGGCGATGCCGGCGGTGAGCTGTTCCTCCAGGCTGCCCGGACCGGGGTCGAGGGCCACCAGGGCGGCCGCCGAGTTCAGCAGCACGGCGTCGCGGACCGGGCCGGTCTCGCCGGCCAGGAGGCGGCGGGCCACGTCCGCGTTGTACGAGGGGTCCCCGCCGGCCAGCGCGGAGACGCCGACCAGGGGGATGCCCACGTCACGGGGGTCGAAGGCCTGCTCGGAGACCTTGCCGTCGCGGACCCACCAGACGCGCGAGGTCGACGTCGTGCTCAGTTCGTCCAGGCCGTCGTCGCCGCGGAAGACCAGCGCGGAGGAGCCCCGTGAGGCGAGCACGCCCGCCACGATCGGGGCCATCCGGGGGTCGGCCACGCCCGATGCCTGGGCGCGCACCCGGGCCGGGTTGGTCAGCGGGCCGAGGACGTTGAAGGTGGTGCGGATGCCGAGCTCCTTGCGGGCCGCCGCGACGTGCCGCAGGGCCGGGTGGAACTTCACCGCGAAGCAGAAGGTGATGCCCGCTTCCTCGGCGACCTCCGCGACGCGCGCCGTGCCGAGGTCGAGGTTGACGCCGAGCTTCTCCAGGACGTCCGAGGAGCCGCTCGCGGAGGACGCGGCCCGGTTTCCGTGCTTGACGACCTTGGCGCCGGTACCGGCCACCACGATCGCCGACATCGTGGAGATGTTCACCGTTTTGGCCCCGTCGCCGCCGGTGCCGACGATGTCCACCGTGCGGCCGGGTACCTCGATCAGGTTGGCGTGCGCGTACATGGCCCGTACGAGGCCGTTGATCTCCTCGACCGTCTCCCCCTTGGCCCGCAGCGCGACCATGAAGCCGGCGATCTGGGCGTCGGTGGCTTCTCCGCGCATGATCCGGTCCATGGCCCAGGCGGTGTCCTCGGCGGTCAGGTCCTGGCCGGTCAGCAGAGCGTCGAGAACGCCCGGCCAGCCACGGGCCGCCACGCTGTCGCCGCCTGCCGGGGTCGCAACGTTCATGGTCCGCTCCTGCTGTCGGTGGGCCGTCCTCATGTTCTGGCGCCACGTCTGATCGGTCAGGGTTCAGCCTATCCAGCCCCGGTTACGGCAAAGAGCCCCGTCCAGACACTGGACGGGGCTCTCGCCGTGGCGACACCAGGACTGACCGAAATCAATCCCTCATGCGTTCATACGGGGATCAGTGGTGGCCGTGGCCGGACTGGATCTCCTTGTATTCCTCCACCGTGGGCTTCGGAATCTGGTTGTTCTCGCCGTAGAAGCCCTGGCTGAGCTTCGCGCGCAGCTTCTCGGCGGCCTTCACCTTGCGCTCGACACCGTTCTCGTCGACCGTCGGGCCGATCTCGACCGGCTTGTACTGCTCGTGCGCGGTGAGGGTGTGCAGCTTGCCCTGCGGGAGCGGCTCGTGGATCTCGACGAACTCACCGTGCGGCAGGCGCTTGATGATGCCGGTCTCGCGACCGTGCAGCACCTTGTCGTGGTCACGACGCTGCAGACCGAGGCAGATCCGCTTGGTGACGATGAACGCCAGCACCGGGACGACGAAGAAGCCGATCCGGACGAACCACGTGATCGAGTTGATCGACAGGTGGAAGTACTGGGCGAACATGTCGTTGCCGCCGCCGATGAGGAGCACGATGTACTCCGCGATCCAGGCGACACCGAAGGCGGTGCGGGTCGGGACGTTGCGCGGGCGGTCCAGGATGTGGTGCTCGCGCTTGTCCCCGGTGACCCAGGACTCGATGAACGGCCAGACGGCGATCGCGCCGAGGACCAGCGGGAAGAGCAGCAGCGGGATGAACACGCCCAGGACGAGCGTGTGGCCCCACAGGTTGATCTCCCAGCCGGGCATGGCACGGATCAGGCCTTCGGGCATACCCATGTACCAGTCGGGCTGCGCACCGGTGGACACGTGGTCCGGGCGGTACGGGCCGAGCGCCCAGATCGGGTTGATCGTGGCGATGGCCGCGACGGCCGCGATGACACCGAAGACCAGGAAGAAGAAGCCTCCGGCCTTGGCCATGTAGACCGGCAGCAGCGGCATGCCGACGACGTTGTTGTTCGTCTTGCCGGGACCCGCGAACTGGGTGTGCTTGTGGTAGAAGACCAGGATCAGGTGGGCCACGAGCAGGCCCATCATGATGCCGGGCAGCAGCAGGATGTGCACCGAGTAGAACCGCGCGACGAAGTCGCCGCCCGGGAACTCTCCGCCGAACAGGAACATCGACAGGTACGTGCCGACGACCGGGACGGACAGGATGGCGCCCTGCATGAAGCGGACACCGGTACCCGAGAGCAGGTCGTCCGGCAGCGAGTAACCGGTGAAGCCGGTGAACATGCCGAGGACCAGCAGCAGGAAGCCGAAGATCCAGTTGACCTCACGCGGCTTGCGGAACGCGCCGGTGAAGAAGACGCGCATCATGTGCACGACCATCGCCGCGACGAAGATCAGCGCCGCCCAGTGGTGGATCTGACGGATCAGCAGGCCACCGCGGACGTCGAAGCTGATGTCCAGCGTCGAGGCGAAGGCCTCGGACATCATGACGCCCTGCATCGGCACGTACGAGCCGTGGTACACGACCTCGTTCATGCTCGGGTGGAAGAACAGCGTCAGGTACACACCCGTGAGGATGATGATGATGAAGCTGTAGAGGCAGATCTCACCGAGCATGAAGGACCAGTGGTCCGGGAAGATCTTGCGCATGTTGGCCTTGGCCAGGCCGTAGATGCCCAGGCGGCCGTCCGCCCAGTCCGCTACTCGCTCGCCGGCCGGCGCTTTGCGCTCGTTGTTGTCGCTGGTGCTCATCCGCGCTCCCAGAATGCAGGACCGACGGGCACTTCGAAGTCGCCAAGCGCTTCGAGGAAGCCTTCGTCATTCACGCCGATCCGCAGCTGCGGAAGCGCGTGACCGGCCGGGCCGAAGATGACACGGGCGCCGTCGGAGAGGTCGAAGGTGGACTGGTGGCACGGGCAGAGCACGTGGTGCGTCTGCTGCTCGTACAGGCTGATCGGGCAGCCGACGTGGGTGCAGATCTTGGAGTAGGCCACGATCCCGTCGTGGGACCACTCAAGTTCCTTCTTGTCCTTGATGTCGTCCGGCTGGATACGGACGATCATCAGGGCGGCCTTGGCGATCTGGACCTGGAAGTCGTGCTGCTCCTCCTCCAGGCCTTCCGGCCTGGCGAAGGTCAGCGACCCGACGAGCACGTCCTCGGGACGCAGCGGCTCGTTCGTGTTGTCGTTGATGAGCAGCTTGCCCTTGGCCCACAGGGTCTTGCGCAGCTTCTCCTCGGGCAGCGGGCCCAGGTCGCGCAGCAGCATGACGCCGGCGAGCGGCACCATGGCCATCGCACCGAGCAGCGTGTTGCGGATCAGGGGCCGGCGGCCGATGCCGGACTCGCTCGCGCCGTCGGCGAAGTCCTGCAGGACCTGCGCCTTGACCTCCGGCGGGGCGGCGATCTCGTGGCGCTCGGCGGCGACCTCGACGTCGGACATCAGGGTGCGGGCCCAGTGGACGGCGCCCGCGCCGATGCAGAAGAGGGCCACGCCCAGGGTCATGCCCAGGGAGAAGTTGAGCGCGCTGACCTTCCCGATGGGGAAGATGTAGACGATCTTGTCGACCGGGAAGATCACGTAGGACGCGATGAAGCCGATCGTCGCCAGCATCGACAGCGTGAAGAGCATCGCGACGGTGCGCTCGGAGCGCTTGGCCGCCCGCTCGTCGATGTCCTGGATGCGGGGCTTGTGGACCGGCAGGCCCGGGTCGGCGAACGGGTCGTCCGCGACCGCGACGCCACCGTGGTGGGCGTCTCCCTGCTCGCTCGGCAGGTGCTTCTCTTCGGGAATCTCTTGGTTACTCATGACTTCTTGGCCTTAGCGGTGTGGGCCGCGACCCAGACGGCGACAGCGATCAGCGCACCCAGGGCGAAGATCCAGCCGAACAGACCCTCGGAGACGGGGCCGAGGCCACCGAGCTTCAGGCCACCGGGGCTGGTCGACTTCTCGCCGTTGACGTTCTCGAGGTACGCGATGATGTCCTTCTTCTGCTTCTCCGGCATGGTGCTGTCGGGGAAGGAGGGCATGTTCTGCGGGCCGGTCTGCATGGCCTCGTAGATGTGCTTCGGCGAGACACCCTCAAGGTTGGGGGCGTACTTGCCGTTCGTCAGCGCGCCGCCTTCGCCGGTGAAGTTGTGGCACTGCGCGCAGTTGTTGCGGAAGAGCTCACCACCGTTGGCGATGTCGGCACCCGCCGGGTCGTACTGCTTCTCGGTCGGCGTGATCGGACCGGCGCCGAGCGACGCGATGTACGCGGCCAGCTGGTCGATCTGCGCCTGGTCGTAGATGACGGGCTTCTTCGGCACCTGGGCGCCGGGCTGCTGGGCGGGCATGCGGCCCGTGCTCACCTGGAAGTCGACGGCCGCGGAGCCGACGCCGACCAGGCTCGGGCCGTCAGAGGAACCCTGACCGCCGGTTCCGTGGCAGCTTGCGCAACCCACGGCGTAGAGCTTCTTGCCCTCCTCGATGGCGAGGGACTGGGCGGTTTCATCGGCCTGCGCCTTGCCCGCGGGGGCGAAGGCGGCGTACAGCCCCCCAGTGGCCGCCAGCGCGAGGAGTAGAACGACGACCGCCGCCAGCGGATGGCGTCGTCGTGCGGAGAGCTTTTTCACGGATTACCCCGGTGTCAGGATCTTCTGCGTCGGTGTGTCTGGATGGAGTGCCGGGTCTTGCCCGGTGACGTGTTCGCTACTTGATCAGGTAGATCGTCGCGAAGAGGCCGATCCAGACGACGTCGACGAAGTGCCAGTAGTAGGACACGACGATGGCCGACGTGGCCTGTTCGTGGGTGAACCTCTTGGCCGCGTACGTCCGGCCGAGGACCAGCAGGAAGGCGATGAGACCGCCCGTCACGTGCAGACCGTGGAAGCCGGTGGTCAGGTAGAACACCGAGCCGTAAGGGTCCGACGAGAGGGACAGGCCCTCATGCTTGACCAGCTCGGTGTACTCGAACACCTGGCCGCCAATGAAGATCGCACCCATGACGAACGTGATGATGAACCACGTCCGGAGCTTCTTCACGTCACCGCGCTCGGCGGCGAATACGCCGAGCTGGCAGGTGAGCGAGGAAAGCACCAGGATCGTGGTGTTCGTCGCCGAGAAGGGAAGATTCAGGGCTTCGGCCTGTTTCGTCCAGAACTCGGGACCCATCACGGATCGCAGGGTGAAGTACATCGCGAAGAGGGCCGCGAAGAACATCAGCTCGGAACTCAACCAGATGATGGTTCCGACGCTGACGAGGTTCGGCCGGTTGACCGTCGGGTGCGCGTGCCCGGTATCTACTGTCGTTGCTGTCGCCACGACCGACATTATGTCGGTCGCTTATCCCGCCCTCACCCCGGGGGGTGCCGTTCGGAGTGTCAGGGGCGTGTGCAAGGCCCGAACGGCCCATCAGATGAGCCCTGCGCGCGGTCACCTGCGACATGTTCGAACCGATGTTGACGATGCACCGGGAGGAGTAGCATCCCGCGCAACATCAACGTGATTCACGGCCACGTGGAGGAACGAAATGCGGGCGACTGCGCGGGTTCTGGTCTACAGCGACGACGCGGGCACCCGGGAGCAGGTGCGGCTGGCGGCAGGACGCAGGCCCGCCGCGGACCTGCCGCCGGTGGAGTTCCTGGAGTGCGCGACGCTTCCGGCGGTCCTGACGGCGCTGGACGCGGGCGGCATCGACGCGTGCGTGCTGGACGGCGAGGCGGTACCGGCCGGGGGCATGGGTGTGTGCCGGCAGATCAAGGACGAGATCTTCCGGTGTCCGCCGGTGCTGCTGCTGATGGGGCGCCCGCAGGACGCCTGGCTGGCCACGTGGAGCCGCGCGGACGCGGCCGTGACCCTTCCGGTGGACCCGGTGCAGTTCGCGGACACCCTGGCGGGCCTTCTGAGGACCCGTCTGTCCCTGGACGCCTGATCCCGTCCTACGGGGCCCCACGCGCCCCACAGGGGGCCTTACGGGTGAATGAGGCCGGGAATCTCCCCCCGGACGGCGTCGGGGGGAGAGGCCGGGCCGCGGAGCACCTAGACGGTGGGGCGCAGGCGGGCCTGGTCGACCGGACTGCGGCCTTCCTGGGTGCCCTTGAGCAGGGCGCTGCCCTGGCGCCAGTCCTTCCAGTCCATGTTCCAGTCGCCGAAGCCGTTGCCGAAGACGTCCATGTCGTCGCCGATGCTGTTGATCACCTTGACGACGTCGCCCTCGGTGATGTTCTCGTAGAACCAGGCGGCGTTGCCGGTGCTCATGCCCGTGCAGCCGTGGCTGACGTTCTCGTAGCCCTGCGAGCCGACGGACCACGGCGCGGCGTGGACGTATTCACCACTCCAGGTGACGCGGGTGGCGTAGTAGACGGGCAGGTTGTAGTACTCGCTGCCGCCGATGCCGACGGTGTCGCCGCGCATCTGTACGAAGTACTGCTTGCCCAGCACCACCTTGATGCCGTTGCGGGTGGAGAAGCCGGGCTTTCCGGTGGTCACCGGAATGGTGTTGATCACTTCTCCGTTGCGCTTGAACGTGAGGTAGTGCGAGGAGGCGTCGGTGGTGACCTCGACCCGGTCCCCGATCTCCAGCTTCAGCGGCTTGGCGACGGCTCCGTGGAGCTCGTCGGTGATCCTGACGCCCTCCAGGTTGCTCCGTACGGAGACGGCGGAGTGGGCGGGCCAGTAGTCCTTGGGCCGGTAGTGGAGGTTCTTGTCGTCCACCCAGTGCCAGGCGCCCTCGACTCCGGGCGGGGCGTCGACGACGAGGCCCCGTTCCACGATGCCGCGGGCGGCCTTGTCCTTGACGGGCTCGCTGAGTTCGGCGGTGATGGGCTGCCCGACGCCGTACTTGCCCTCGTCCGGGCCGAATTCGACCTTCAGGATCCCCTTGGACGGGGTGGTGTCGAAGGTGAGCGTGCGCTGCCCGGGGGCGCCCCGCTCGTCCTCGGTGCTCACGGTGACCGTGTAGCGGACGCCTGAGGCCATCGGGGTCGTGCTGTGCCAGCGGTCCCCCTTGGCGCTCAGTTCGCCCGCCAGGCGGCGGCCGTGGGTGTCCACGGCCAGCACATCGGTGATCCGGCCGCCACCGCTCTTGGCGGTGATCTCCAGGGGCCGATCGGGGTCCACGGGGCGATTGCCGGCCCGCTGGTTGAAGGCGACCTGCTCGCCCGCGTCGTACGGGCGGGCTGACAGCGGGTTCTTGTCGCCGGACCCGCATGCGGTGGCGCCGGCCCCGAGGGACGCGACCAGCAGGGAGCAGCTGAGTACCGTCCAAAGACGCGGTGAGTGCTTCATGGATCCAACGCTATGAAGATATGACAATTACGGCGCGCGGGGTGACTGCAAACGAGGGGCCCGGGCTCCTCCTGAAGGAGGTGCCCGGGCCCCAAGTGCTGCGCGGCGCGGCCGCGACGGTGCTGCTACTGGTTCTGGTTCTCACCGCGGTAGTACTCGTACACCCAGCCCCACAGACCGATCAGGATCAGCGGAGCGGAGAAGTACATGAGCCACCAGCCGAAGACGACGCCCAGGAAGGCGAAGGCTCCACCGATCGCCAGCGAGAGCGGCTGCCAGCTGTGCGGGGAGAAGAACCCCAGCTCGCCCGCCTCGTCGGCGACGTCGGCCTCCAGGTTGTCCTGGGCCATCTCGTCCACACGCTTGGCCGTGAAGGCCAGGTAGTAGCCGATCATGACGCTCAGGCCGAAGGCCAGGAAGAGCGCGGTGGTACCGACGGGCTCCTTCGACCACACGCCGTACACGACGGCCATGATCAGGATGAAGAAGGAGAGCCAGAGGAACATCTTGCCCTGGATCTTCACTTGTCGGCCTCCTTGCCACCGGTGACGGCCTTGGCGGCGACGCTGTGGTCCTCGAGGTGCTCGAGGGCCGCGATCTCAGGGTGGTGCAGGTCGAACGCCGGGGACTCGGAACGGATCCGCGGCAGGGTGAGGAAGTTGTGCCGCGGCGGCGGGCAGGACGTCGCCCACTCGAGCGAACGGCCGTAACCCCACGGGTCGTCGACCTCGACCTTCTTGCCGTACTTGGCCGTCTTCCAGACGTTGTACATGAACGGCAGCATCGACAGGCCGAGCACGAACGAGCTGATCGTCGAAATCGTGTTCAGCGCGGTGAAGCCGTCGGCGGCGAGGTAGTCCGCGTAACGACGCGGCATGCCCTCGGCACCGAGCCAGTGCTGCACCAGGAAGGTGCCGTGGAAGCCGATGAACAGCGTCCAGAACGTCATCTTGCCGAGGCGCTCGTCCAGCATCTTGCCCGTGAACTTCGGCCACCAGAAGTGGAAGCCGGCGAACATCGCGAACACCACGGTGCCGAAGACGACGTAGTGGAAGTGCGCGACGACGAAGTACGAGTCGGAGACGTGGAAGTCCATCGGGGGCGAGGCCAGGATGACGCCGGTCAGGCCACCGAAGGTGAAGGTGACCAGGAAGCCGATCGTCCAGAGCATCGGGGTCTCGAAGGACAACGAGCCCTTCCACATGGTGCCGATCCAGTTGAAGAACTTCACACCGGTCGGTACCGCGATCAGGAAGGTCATGAAGGAGAAGAACGGAAGCAGCACACCGCCGGTGACGTACATGTGGTGGGCCCACACGGTCACGGAGAGGCCGGCGATCGCGATCGTCGCGGCGATCAGGCCGATGTAGCCGAACATCGGCTTACGGCTGAAGACCGGGATGATCTCGGAGACGATTCCGAAGAATGGCAGCGCGATGATGTACACCTCTGGGTGCCCGAAGAACCAGAAGAGGTGTTGCCATAGCAAGGCGCCGCCGTTCGCGGCATCGAACACATGCGAACCGAACTTGCGGTCGGCCTCCAGCGCGAAGAGCGCGGCGGCCAGCACCGGGAAGGCGAGCAGGACCAGGACACCGGTCAGCAGCACGTTCCAGGTGAAGATCGGCATGCGGAACATCGTCATGCCGGGAGCGCGCATGCAGATGATCGTGGTGATGAAGTTGACCGAGCCGAGGATCGTGCCGAAGCCGGAGAAGGCCAGACCCATGATCCACATGTCGGCGCCGATGCCCGGCGAGCGGACCGCGTCCGACAGCGGGGAGTAGGCGAACCAACCGAAGTCGGCCGCGCCGTTCGGCGTGACGAAGCCGGCCACCGCGATGGTCGAGCCGAAGAGGTACAGCCAGTACGCGAACATGTTCAGCCGCGGGAACGCCACGTCGGGCGCGCCGATCTGCAGCGGCATGATCCAGTTGGCGAAGCCCGCGAAGAGCGGGGTGGCGAACATCAGCAGCATGATCGTGCCATGCATGGTGAACGCCTGGTTGAACTGCTCGTTCGACATGATCTGCGTGCCCGGACGGGCCAGCTCGGCGCGCATGAAGAGCGCCAGCACGCCGCCGATGATGAAGAACACGAACGACGTGACCAGGTACATCGTGCCGATGGTCTTGTGGTCGGTCGTGGTCATCCACTTCACGACCACGTTGCCCGGCTGCTTGCGCCGTACCGGCAGCTCGTTCTCATACGAGTCGGCGGCGGCACCCTGGGATTCGTTGAGGATGCTCACAGTTTGTTCACTTCCGCATTCCGGGCCGGGTCGCTCTGCTGGATACCGGCCGGGAGGAAGCCGGTCTGACCCTTCTCCGCCAGATCCTTCAGGTACGCCCGGTAGTCCTCAGGGGAGACCACCTTGACGTTGAAGAGCATCCGGGAGTGGTCGACGCCGCAGAGCTCGGCACACTTGCCCATGAAGGTGCCGTATTCGGACGGGGTGACCTCGAAGACGTTGGTGTGGCCCGGAATGACGTCCTGCTTGAACAGGAACGGGACCACCCAGAAGGAGTGGATCACGTCGTTCGACGACAGGATGAAACGGACCTTCTCACCCTTGGGGAGGACCAGGGTCGGACCCGGGTTGCCCGTCTGGGGGTTCCGGTCGCCCGGGACACCCTTCTGGTAGACGCCCTCGGCGCCCGCCGGGAAGTCCTTGGTGAAGCGGTCCGGGATGGAGGCGAGCTCCTTGGGGACCGCGCCCGCCTTCGGGGTGGCCGCGTCGCCGTCGACGTTCTCGACGTAGTTGAAGCCCCAGCTCCACTGGAAGCCGATCACGTTGATCGTGTGCGGCGGCTTCGGGGTGAGGGCCAGGAGCTTCGACTCGTCACGAGCGGTGAAGTAGAAGAGCACCGAGACGATGATGAGCGGGACCACGGTGTACAGCGCCTCGATGGGCATGTTGTACCGGGTCTGCGCGGGCACCTCGATCTTCGTCCGGCTGCGCCGGTGGAAGATGATGCTCCAGATGATCAGGCCCCACACGAGGATGCCCGTGACCAGCGCGGCCGCCCAGGATCCCTGCCACAGGGAGAGGATGCGCGGCGCCTCCTCGGTTACCGGAGTCGGCATTCCGAGGCGGGGGAAGTCTTTCCATGTATACGAGCAACCAGTGGCGGTCGCCAGGACCACGCCCGCAGTCAGCGCCTGCAGCAGCTTCCGCCGCATCGGGCGCCGCGGCGAGCGGTCGGAGCCGTAGGGACTCACGTAGCGCCTTCCCGAGAGTCTCGGCCCGCGCGGCCGGCCGCGGCCGTGTTCGGGTCGGTCGCCGGCCCTGACGCAGGCAGGGGTTTGGATGTTTATGCGGACCAAACCCTACTGGACGCTATTTGGGGTCGCGCGGGGAGGGTGCCCAACGCGCCGCTACTGCCCCCGAAGGGATGGATCCGCCGTCCGGGGGACGCCGCGAATGGCCCTGAATGGCGGGCTCCGGGGCACATCTGACGCCCCCTGACCTCGAACGCTGCGGCCCGGGGATAGCGTGACCGGATGCCGTACTTCGACAGCGCGTCCGCCGCTCCCCTGCACCCCGTGGCCCGACAGGCGTTGCAGGCCGCCCTGGACGAGGGCTGGGCCGATCCTGCCCGGCTGTACCGGGAGGGCAGGCGCGCCCGGCTGTTGCTGGACGCGGCGCGGGAGGCCGCCGCGGAGGCGGTGGGATGCCGGGCCGACGAGCTCGTGTTCACTCCTTCGGGGACGCACGCGGTTCACACAGGGGTGGCGGGGGTCCTCGCGGGGCGCCGACGCGTCGGAAGTCATCTGGTCGTATCGGCGGTCGAACACAGTTCGGTATTGCACGCGGCCGAGGTGCACGAGGCGCGCGGCGGGACGGTGACCGAGGTCCCGGTGGACCGGTGGGGCGCGGTGACGCCCACCGCCTACGCGGACGCACTCACCCCCGAGACCGCCCTCGCCTGCCTCCAGTCGGCCAACCACGAGGTGGGCACGGTGCAGCCGGTGGCGGAGGTGGCCGAGGTCTGCGGGGCGGCCGGGGTTCCGCTGCTGGTGGACGCGGCCCAGTCGCTGGGCTGGGGTCCGGTGGAGGGCGCCTGGTCCGTCCTGGCCGCGAGTGCGCACAAGTGGGGCGGCCCGCCCGGGGTCGGCCTGCTGGCGGTCCGCAAGGGGGTGCGCTTCTCTCCCCAAGGCCCTGCGGACGAGAGGGAGTCGGGGCGTTCCCCCGGTTTCACGAACCTGCCCGCGATCGTGGCCGCGGCGGCTTCGCTGCGGGCCGTACGTGCCGAGGCGGAGGGGGAGGCGGCCCGGCTGCGGGTCCTGGTGGACCGTATCCGGCGGCGGGTGGTGCGGCTGGTCCCGGACGTGGAGGTGGTGGGCGATCCGGAGCGGCGGCTGCCGCACCTGGTCACCTTCTCCTGTCTGTACGTCGACGGGGAGACGCTGCTGCACGAGCTGGACCGGGCCGGCTTCTCGGTCTCCTCGGGCTCCTCGTGCACGAGCTCCACGCTGACCCCCAGTCACGTGCTGCGGGCGATGGGCGTGCTGTCGGAGGGGAACGTACGGGTGTCCCTGCCGCCGGGGACCCCGGCGGAGGAGGTCAACGCGTTCCTGGAGGTACTGCCGCGCGCGGTGGCGGACGTACGGGAACGGCTCGGCGTGTCGGAGCCCCCGGCGGTGGCGCCGGTGGCGGACTCGCTGGAGCTCGACGCGCTGGGGCTGCGGTGCCCGCAGCCGGTGATCGAGCTGGCCCGGGCCATCGTGACGGTCCCGGTGGGCGGCACCGTCACGGTCGTCTCCGACGACGAGGTGGCCCGGCTGGACATCCCGGCATGGTGCGCGATGCGGGGCCACACGTATGTGGGCGAGACCCCCCGCGAGGTCGGCTCCGCCTACACGGTCCGCCGAGCCGTCTGACCCGGCCCGCACCCATCCGGCTGCGCCCGGCACGTTCCCGCCTCGGCCGGGCAGATCCAGCCTCGCCGGCGTTTGGGGCGCGGGGTTTGGGGCGGAGCCCCAGGAAAACCGGCTCCGCCCGGCCCC
>NZ_JBGBPT010000116.1:14439-23724 GCF_041106355.1 Streptomyces sp. BF23-19
CCTCAAACGCCGGAGGGGCTGAGTTCGGCCGGCCGAGGCCGAACATGGCGCGGGTCCGGGCGGAGCCCCAGGGGCGGCGGGGGCCGGCCCCCACCGCCCGGGCGATGCTGCGGCCGTCAGGCGAGGTGGGCGCGGACCTCTGCCGCGGCTTCCTCGCCGTAGGCCTTCGTGAAGCGCTCCATGAAGTGGGCACGGGCCAGCGCGTACTCCTGGGTGCCCAGGGTCTCGATGACCAGCGTCGCGAGCATGCAGCCCAGCTGCGCCGCGCGCTCCATGCCGACGCCCCAACCCAGACCCGTCAGGAACCCGGCGCGGAACGCGTCGCCGACACCCGTCGGGTCGACCTTCGCGGTCTCCTCCGGGCAGCCGACCACGATCGGGTCCTCACCGACGCGCTCGATCCGGACGCCGTTGGAGCCCAGCGTGGTCACGCGGGTACCGACCTTCGAGAGGATCTCCGCGTCGGTCCAGCCGGACTTCGACTCGATGAGGCCCTTCTCGTACTCGTTGGAGAAGAGGAAGGTCGCGCCCTCCATCAGGGTGCGGATGTTGTCGCCGTCCATCCGGGCGATCTGCTGCGAGAAGTCCGCGGCGAAGGGGATCCCGCGCGTGCGGCACTCCTCCGTGTGACGCAGCATCGCCTCGGGGTCGTCGGCGCCGATGAGGACGAGGTCGAGCCCGCCCACCCGGTCGGCGACGGCCTTCAGCTCGATCAGGCGGGCCTCGCTCATCGCGCCCGTGTAGAAGGAGCCGATCTGGTTGTGGTCGGAGTCCGTGGTGCACACGAAGCGCGCGGTGTGCAGGACCTCGGAGATCCGGACGGACTCGGTGTCGACGCCGTGCCGGTCCAGCCAGGCGCGGTACTCGTCGAAGTCGGAGCCGGCGGCTCCGACGAGGATCGGGCGGCTGCCGAGCTGCCCCATACCGAAGCAGATGTTCGGGCCGACCCCTCCCCGACGGACGTCGAGGTTGTCGACGAGGAAGGAGAGGGAGACCGTGTGCAGCTGGTCCGCGACCAGCTGGTCGGCGAAACGGCCGGGGAAGGTCATGAGGTGGTCGGTGGCGATGGAGCCGGTGACTGCGATGCGCACGGCGTGGACGCTCCTGCTGAGGACGGCGAGGGACAGTCAAAACTACCCGGTAAGCGGCCTCTGGCAGTACCCCGGAAACTACCCCTTAGTAGGTCTTTCTTCGCGCGAGTTCGGATGCCTACGGTGCCTCCATGACCTATACCGACGGTTTCGGCTACTGCGAGTACAGCGCCGACAAGCGCGGCGCGGAAGCCCCACGGCAGCCCGGTTTCGCCCGTCTGCTCGGTGACTGCGCCCGGATGGCCCCGCACTGGACGGTCCCGGCGGAGCCGCGACCGGTCCGTGTGGCCCCTTCGCAGATCCATGGGATCAGCGTCCCGCCTGCCTCTGCGCGGCTGATCGCCGCCACGTCCGTGTACGGGGATCAGTAGGAGGGAACCGGTTGCGCTCCCGGTCCGTCACACCCGCATCAGGTACGACGGACCGGTGAAGGAGCGATGCGGTGACCAGCGAAGAACCCGACGACACATCACGCGGCACACGGCGGCGGCCCGCCTGGGCCGTCGGTTCGATCGCGGCGGCCGTCCTGCTCGCGGGCGGCGGTACCGCGTACTGGGCGTCGACCGCCTACGGCGACGGTGGGTCGGGCCACCGCAAGGCCGACAGCGCGGCGTCCGCGCCCCGTGACGCGGGAGATCCCTCGGGGCCGGGCATCGCGCCCGGGGAGCCCGACCCGTCCGGCGAGGGGGTGGTCTACCGGGCCGACGTGAAGCTTCCGGAGGCCCCGGCGAACGCCCCGACCTACGCCCTGTCCGGCGAGGTCACCTCGGCGGAGGTGGCCCGCCTCGCGGCGGCTCTGGGTCTGCCGGGCGAGCCGCGGCTGAGCGGGGACGTGTGGCTGGCCGGGGAGGCCGCCGACGGTTCCGGGCCCCGGCTCACGGTGACCCGTACGGCGCCGGGGACGTGGAACTTCGCCCGCTTCCAGGCGCCGGGCAGCGGCAGCGGTGCCGGGGACGACTGTGTGCGCGGCAAGGACACCTGCGGCCCGGCCACCCTCCCCCGCGATGTCGGCGGCGGGAGCGCGGGCGGTGGGGCCGAGACGGGCAAGCCGGTGTCGGAGGAGGCCGCCAAGGCCGCCGCGGCCCCCGTACTGGCTGCCGCGGGGTTGGAAGGCGCCCAGCAGGACGCCCGGATGAACCAGGGTTCGGTACGGGTGGTGGCCCCCGACCCGGTGGCCGGCGGGCTGCCCACGCAGGGCTGGTCCACGAAGGTCAGCGTGGGTTCCGACGGCTCGGTGGTGGGGGGCAACGGGGAGCTGAAGGCCCCCGTACGGGCGGCCGAGCAGCCGGTGGTCGGGGCCGTGGAGGCGCTGGCCCGGCTGAACGCGAGGTCGGGCGGCGGCGGCAACCCGGAGCCCAGCGGCTGCGCGAGCGCGGTCCCACTGGCGGCGGACACCCCTGCGGCGGGTACGGACACGGTGCCGTGCAACCCGGAGCCGCGGCCGATGAAGCCCCCGCGGACGGAGACGGTGAAGGGGGCCGTGCTCGGGCTGGTTCCGGGCACGGTGAACGGGGCGCAGGGTCTGGTGCCGGCGTGGCTCTTCGAGGTGGCGGGCCAGGGCGGCGCGCCGGGCCACACGGTGGTCCAGCCCGCGGCGGCGGCCCAGGAGAGCACTCCCGGCCCGAAGGACGGTCGCACCGTGCCCGGATTCTCGTACGCGGAGGCCGACCGGAAGCTGACCGTGAACTTCTGGGGCAGCGTGTGCAGCACCTACGCCGTGGAAGCGCGGGAGCAGGCGGAGTCGATCCTGGTGAAGATCACGGACACGCCGAAGAAGCCGGGTCAGGCCTGCATCATGCTGGCGGAGGAGATGTCCTCGTCGGTGACGCTGCAGCAGCCGCTGGGTGACCGCAAGGTGGTCGACGCGACCACCGGCAAGCCGCTCCCCAGGCAGTAGCCGCAGGCGCCGTAGGCGCGGCACGAGGTCCCGGGTGCGTCCGGGGCCGGGTATGACACGAGGGCCCGCCCCCGGTCGGATTCGACCGGGGGCGGGCCCTCGTCACGCGGGTGTCCAGGCTTAGCTGAACGAGTCGCCGCAGGCGCAGGAGCCCGTGGCGTTCGGGTTGTCGATCGTGAAGCCCTGCTTCTCGATGGTGTCGACGAAGTCGATCGAGGCACCGTGGAGGTACGGGGAGCTCATCCGGTCCGTGACGACCTTCACACCGTCGAAGTCCTTCACGACGTCGCCGTCGAGGGAGCGCTCGTCGAAGAAGAGCTGGTAGCGCAGGCCGGAGCAGCCACCGGGCTGGACGGCGACGCGGAGCGCCAGGTCATCGCGGCCTTCCTGCTCCAGCAGGGTCCTGACCTTCTCGGCGGCGGCGTCGGACAGGAGGATGCCGTCGCTCACAGTGGTCTTGTCGTCCTGTACGGACATCTGCATTCACTCCCGAAGTGGGCGGCTCCCCGCCGGAGGCGAGGAAACGTCGGACTCTTGCCGTCGGTGGCAACGAGCGGGACCGCGGATTCATTCCGGGACCCGACGCTTGTTTCAGATATTCCATGCTCGCACACCGCGCGAGGGGGTGGGCCCGACGAATCGTGGGCTGATGCGTCACATTGACACTATCGGCATCGTCAAACTGACGTGAAGCGGTTATGATAGATAGCGTCAAGTAGACGAGAAGTCGAAGCGATGATCCAGAAATCCTTGTCGCAGAACAGAAAGGGTGCGTGTCGTGACCACCGCCCAGCCCTTGGACGTCCAGCCGACGCCCCTTGCCCTGCTGCTGCTCGGCCGTGAGGCCGACCCCAAGAGCGAGCGCGGGGTGGAGTGCCCCGGCGACCTGCCGTCGCCGTCGGACCCCAACCTCGTGGAGCGTGCCCGCGCGGCCAAGGAAAAGCTCGGGGACAAGGTCTTCATCCTGGGCCACCACTACCAGCGTGACGAGGTCATCGAGTTCGCGGACGTCACCGGCGACTCCTTCAAGCTGGCCAAGGACGCGGCCGCCAAGCCGGAGGCCGAGTACATCGTCTTCTGCGGCGTGCACTTCATGGCCGAGTCCGCGGACATCCTGACCTCGGACGACCAGAAGGTCGTCCTGCCGGACCTGGCCGCCGGCTGCTCGATGGCCGACATGGCCACCGCCGAGCAGGTCGCGGAGTGCTGGGACGTGCTGACCGAGGCCGGCATCGCCGACACCACGGTGCCCGTCTCGTACATGAACTCCTCCGCCGACATCAAGGCCTTCACCGGCAAGCACGGCGGCACGATCTGTACCTCGTCCAACGCGAAGAAGGCCCTGGAGTGGGCGTTCGAGCAGGGCGAGAAGATCCTCTTCCTCCCGGACCAGCACCTGGGCCGCAACACCGCCGTCCGCGACATGGGCATGTCCCTGGACGACTGCGTGCTCTACAACCCGCACAAGCCGAACGGCGGCCTCACCGTCGAGCAGCTGCGGAACGCCAAGATGATCCTGTGGCGCGGGCACTGCTCGGTGCACGGCCGGTTCTCGGTCGACTCGGTCAACGACGTCCGCGCCCGGATCCCCGGCGTGAACGTCCTGGTCCACCCCGAGTGCAAGCACGAGGTCGTGGCGGCCGCGGACTACGTCGGCTCGACGGAGTACATCATCAAGGCGCTGGAGGCGGCCCCGGCCGGTTCCAAGTGGGCCATCGGCACCGAGCTGAACCTGGTCCGCCGCCTGGCGAACCGATTCGCCGCCGAGGACAAGGAAGTCGTCTTCCTCGACAAGACGGTCTGCTTCTGCTCGACGATGAACCGCATCGACCTCCCGCACCTGGTGTGGACCCTGGAGTCCCTGGCCGAGGGCAACCTCGTCAACCAGATCCAGGTCGACAAGGAGACGGAGAGCTTCGCGAAGCTCGCGCTGGAGCGGATGCTGGCGCTCCCGTAGCCGCCCTCCCCCGCACACGCCCGAAGGGCCGCCCCTCGTATCGAGGAGCGGCCCTTCTGCTGTCGTGCGACGGGTGTCAGGCCTTGGCCGGGACCTCGTCCTCCGAGGCGGCGGGGGCCGGGACCACCGTCAGCCGGGCCTCGCGCTTCGCCGAGCGCTTGGCACGGCGGCGCTCCTTGCGGAGCTCGACCATCGTGTAGAGGGTCGGCACCAGCAGCAGCGTCAGCAGGGTGGAGCTGACCAGGCCGCCGATCACCACGACCGCGAGCGGCTGCGAGATGAACCCGCCCTCGCCGGTGACGCCGAGCGCCATCGGGAGCAGCGCGAAGATCGTCGCCAGGGCCGTCATCAGGATCGGGCGCAGCCGGTGCCGGCCGCCCTCGATGACCGCCTCGACGACGCCCAGGCCCTGGGCGCGGTACTGGTTGACCAGGTCGATCAGGACGATCGCGTTGGTCACCACGATGCCGATGAGCATCAGCATGCCGATCATCGCCGGGACGCCCATCGGGGTGCCGGTGGCGATGAGCAGGCCGAGTGCGCCGGTCGCCGCGAACGGGATGGAGACCAGCAGGATCAGCGGCTGGATCAGCGACCGGAAGGTCGCCACCAGCAGCATGAACACGATCGCGATGGCCGCGAGCATGGCCAGGCCCAGCGAGCCGAAGGCCTCGTCCTGGTCCTCGGAGACGCCGCCGATGGAGGCGGTGGCACCCTCCGGCAGGTCCAGGGCCTTGAGCTTGGTCTGCAGCTCGGCGCTGACCGCGCCGGTGTTGTCGCCGAGCGGCCGTGCGGTGACGGTGGCGGCGCGGGCGCCGTCGATCCGGGTCATCGCGACCGGGCCGGGGACCTCCTTGACCTCGGCGATGTCGCCGAGCTTGACCGGGCCGACCGGGAGCGCCTGCAGTTCGGCCAGGGTGGTGGCCGGCTGCGCGGACCTGATGACGATGTCCCGCTCGGTGTCGTCGAGCACGGCCTTGCCCGCCGGGTTGCCCCGGACGGCCTGCGCGACGATCGCGCCGAGCGCGGCCTGGTTCAGGCCGGCCTCGGCCGCCTTGGGCGTGGCGGTCACGGAGATGCGGGGCACGGACTGGGACAGGTCGCTCTGCACGTCGGCGACGTTCTTGAGCTTGGCGACCTCGACGCGGACCTGCTCGGCGGCCTCGGCGAGGACCTTGCCGTCACCGGCCTTGACGACCACGCTGAGGTTCTGGCTGCCGAAGCCGTCGCCCGCCACGATGCGGGTCTCGCCGATGCCGTCGAGGGCGGCCAGCTTGCTCTCGATGCCCTTCTTGACGGCGTCCGCCTTGCCGGAGTCCTTCAGGCTGACCTGGTACGAGGCCTGGTTGGAGCCCGTACCGCCGCCGAAGGCCGCGAGGAAGCCGGAGGAGCCGACGGTGACCTGGTAGCTCTTGACGCCGTCGACCGAGGACAGCACCTGCTCGACCTTGCGGCTCGCCTCGTCGGAGGCGGCCAGCGAGGTGCCGGGGGCGAGCTCCTGCTTGACCGTCAGGACTTCCTGCTCGCCCTGGTCGAAGAAGTTGGTCTTCAGCAGCGGGGTCATCCCGAAGGTGCCGAAGAGGACGACCACCGCGATGGCCACACTGGTGAGCCGGCGGCGGGTGGCGAAGCCCAGGACGCGGACGTAGAGGAGCTGGAGGCGGCTGCGCGCCTCCTTCTCCTCGGCCTCGCGGCGGGCCTTGGCCGCGCTCTCGGCGTTGCCGGGCTCGACGCCCTTGGGTGCGCTCAGGAACCAGTACGAGAGCACCGGTACGACCGTCAGCGAGACGAGCAGCGAGGCCAGCAGGGCCGCGGTGACGGTGAGCGAGAAGGAGCCGAAGAGCTCGCCGATCATGCCGTCGGTGAGGCCGATCGGCAGGAAGACGGCGACGGTGGTGAGGGTGGAGGAGGTGACCGCGCCGGCGACCTCCTTGACCGCGGTGATGATCGCGGCCTCGCGCTCCTCGCCGTAGCCGAGGTGGCGCTTGATGTTCTCCAGGACCACGATCGAGTCGTCGACGACGCGGCCGATGGCGATGGTGAGCGCGCCCAGGGTCAGCATGTTGAGCGACAGGTCCTGGGTCCACAGCACGATGAGCGCGAGGACGACGGACAGCGGGATGGAGACCGCCGTGACCAGCGTCGAGCGCAGCGAGGCCAGGAAGACCAGGATCACGATCACCGCGAAGAGCAGGCCGAGCATGCCCTCGGTGGTGAGGCTGGAGATGGACTTGGCGACGGCCGGGCCCTGGTCGCTGACGACGGTCAGGTCGGCGCCGGCGCCGAGCGTGGTGCGCAGCTCGGGGAGCTTGTCCTTGACCGCGTCGGAGATGGCGACGGCGCTGCCGTCCTTGTCCATGGTGAGGACGAGGGCGAGGCTGGGCTTGCCGTTGGTGCGGGTGATGGAGACGGCCTTGGCCGGCTCCTGCTTCACGGTGGCGACGTCGGCGAGGCGGACGGCCGGCTTGCCCGCGCCGGGGGTCAGGCGCAGCTCCTCGAGCTGGGCGAGGGAGGTGTAGCCGCCGCCGACGCGCACGGTGCGGTTCTTGCCCGCCTCGTCGAAGGAACCGGCGGGGACGGCCGCGCCGCCCGCCTGGAGGGCCTCGGCGAGCTTGCCGCCGTCGAGGCCGGCGGCCGCGAGCTCGGCGTTGTCGGGGGTGACGGTGACCTGGAGGTCCTGGACTCCGTCGACGGTGACCTGGCCGACGCCCTCGATGTCCGAGAGGACGGGGACGACGGAACGTTCCAGCTGGTCGGCGAGCGCCTGCTGGTCCTTGTCGGAGGTGACGGCCAGGATGACGGTCGGGATGTCGTCGGTGGAACCGGCCACGACCTGCGGGTCGACCTCGGCGGGCAGCCGGACGCGGGCCCGGTTCACGGCCTGCTGGACGTCGGCGACGAGCTGCTTGGTGCCGCTGTCGCCGTAGTCGAAGGTGGCCATGATGAGGGCGTTGCCCTCGCTGGCGGTGGAGGTGATGCCGGTGAGGCCGTCGACACCCTTGAGCATGGCCTCGATCGGTTCGACGACCTGCTTCTCGACCACGTCGGGCGAGGCGCCCTGGTACGGCGCGAGCACGGACACCATCGGCAATTCGATGGAGGGCAGCAGCTGCTGCTTGAGCTGCGGGATGGCTATGGCGCCGAAGAGGAGCGCCACGATCGACACGAGGCCGACCAGGGCCCTTTGGGCCAGGCTGAAGCGGGACAGCCAGGACATGGGTATGAGATCTCTCTGCAGTGGCGAACGCGAGGGCACCCCTACCTTGTCGCACCGCGGTGGCGTGTTTCGTCGCTCGCAGGTGCCGTCCTTATGTGCGGCATACCGCGTCTGGAGTACGTCGTACGGGGCGGTGCTACTCCGCGCGCGGGCGGACCAGTCCTGATTCGTACGCAATAACCACCAATTGGGCCCGGTCGCGGGCGCCGAGCTTGGCCATCGCCCGGTTCACGTGGGTCTTGACGGTCAGCGGGCTGACCTCGAGCCGCCCGGCGATCCCGTCGTTCGACAGTCCCGCCGCCACGTGTACGAGGACCTCGCGCTCCCGGACGGTCAGTGCGGCGAGCCGCTGGGCGTGCGACCCGGCCGAGGCCGCGGCGGTGGCGGGGTCGGCGCCGCCGCCCTGGGCGAGGAAGGTGGCGATGAGCCCTTTGGTGGCGGCCGGGGAGAGCAGCGCGTCGCCGGCCGCGGCGACGCGGATGGCGTTGAGCAGTTCGTCCGGCTCGGCGCCCTTGCCGAGGAAGCCGGAGGCGCCGGCCCGCAGGGCCGAGACGACGTACTCGTCGACCTCGAAGGTCGTCAGCATCACCACGCGCACGTCGGCGAGGTCCGGGTCCGCGCTGATCATGCGGGTGGCGGCGAGCCCGTCGGTGCCGGGCATCCGGATGTCCATGAGGACGACGTCGGGGCGCGTCCGGCGGGCCAGTTCGACGGCCTGGGCCCCGTCGGAGGCCTCCCCGACGACTTCCATGTCCGGTTCGGAGTCGACGAGCACCTTGAAGGCGCTGCGCAGCAGCGCCTGGTCGTCGACGAGCAGCACCCTGACGGGCGCGGCGGAGGGCAGGTCCGTCGCAGTGTGGTCCACGGGGTGAGGGTACGCGGGAGCGCCTGCCGCCCGTTCAGCCGAGGGCGAGGACGATCAGCGCGGTGGTCGCCGCGACCTCGGCCAGGGCGCCGAAGACGTCGCCGGTGACCCCGTCGAAGCGGCGTACGCAGCGGCGGAGCAGCAGCTGCGCGGCGAGCAGGGCGGCGAGGACCGCGGCCGCGCTCCGGCCGGCGGCGGGCAGGCCCATGGGCAGGGCGGCGGCCGCGGCCGCGGCGACGGTGAGCGCGGCGATCAGGG
>NZ_JBGBPT010000117.1:0-23070 GCF_041106355.1 Streptomyces sp. BF23-19
GCTTCGCCGCGGGCGGCATCGTGGCCACGCCCTGCCGGCCGGCGGGCGGGGCCAACTGCCCCGGTTCGACCGCCGGTGGGGCGCAGCGGGCGCCCTGCGCGCCGGGCGTGCCCGGCGGTCCGTACTCGGACCGAGGGCCTGCCCGGCCCGCACGGGACGGGGCGGGCGGCCCCGGTTCCGCGGCCGGGCCACGGGCGCGCCCCACGCCGGGGCCTGCCGGGAGGCCCTGGGCGCCCGGAGTGGATTCGCTGCCGGCGCCGGCGCCCTCGGCGCTGCCGTCGGTCGTCGCTGTCATGGCTTCCCCTTAGAACAGTGTCCTCTGCTGTGCTGGGGTCTGCCGTCGGGCGGTGCGCGCCACGTTCAGGTGGCGGGGCCGGCCGGCGACTCGCGATTCATATCCGCTGTCGGGTGGCGATCACCTCTTGCGCACGACGACGAAGTCCGCGAGGGCCACGAGCTGGTCGCGCACGCGCTGCGGCATGTCGACGTCGTCCAGGGCCCGGATCGCGATCGCGTGCTGGCGGCGCGCCTCGTCGGCGGTCCACCGGCGACCGCCCGCCGCCTCGATGAGGGCCGCGCGGGCCGCGAACTCCTCCTCCGAGAAGTTCTCGAAGTCGCTGCTCTTGGCGTCGGCGGCGAGCAGTTCGGCGAGCTGCTCGGAGGCCTCCCCGCCGGCCGCGAGGGCGGCGACCACCGGCAGGGACTTCTTGCGCTGGCGCAGGTCGCTCCAGGTCTGCTTGCCGGTCGCCTCCGGGTCGCCCCAGATGCCGAGCAGGTCGTCGACGGCCTGGAAGGCGAGGCCCAGGTGGTAGCCGTACTCCTCCAACTTGTCGGCGGTACGGTCGTCCGCGCCGCCGAGCACGGCGCCGATGGAGACCGCGCAGGCGAGCAGGGCGCCGGTCTTGTTGCCCTCCATCTCCAGGCACTCCTCGACGCTGACGCGCTCGCGGTGCTCGTAGGAGATGTCCTGCGCCTGGCCGTCGATGAGCTTGCGGCTGGCGGTGGTCAGCCGGCGGGTCGCGCGGCCGGCCTCCACGGTGCCGAGCTCCAGCAGGACCTCGTTGGCGAGGGCGAACAGGGCGTCGCCGACCAGGATCGCGAGGGCCGGTCCGTGCACCTTCCACACCGTGTCGCGGTGGCGGCGCTGCTCGTCGCCGTCCATCAGGTCGTCGTGCAGCAGCGAGAAGTTGTGCACGAGCTCGACCGCGACGGCGCCCGGGATACCGACCTCGGCCGCGGCGCCCGCGGCCTCGGCGGAGAGCAGTGCGAGCGCGGGACGCACGGCCTTGCCGCCGTCGCCGTCCGCCACGTTGCCCTGGGCGTCGATCCAGCCGAAGTGGTAGGCGGCGACGGTGTCCATGGGCGCCGCGAGCCGGTCGACGGCGGCGCGGAGCGCGGGGGTCGAGAGGGTACGGCCGCGTTCCAGGAGCGCGATCGTGTCCGCCTTCTCCACGCCCCCTCCGGCTGTGCCCACACTGGCATCCGTGCTCTCGACAGCCGGGTTCCCCGGGTTCACTGGCTCTCCTCTTGTTCCTGTACGTGCTGTGCTCGTGGTGCTCGTGGTGCCGGTGCTGCTGATGGTGCTCGTCATGCCGCCTCCTGCAGAGGGTGTTCGCGGTGGCGGCCGAGCGCGGCGAGTGCGGCGTGGGCCGCGCTCAGTCCGCTCCGGACGGCGCTCTCCATGGTCGCGGGCCAGCCCGTGGCAGTCCACGCACCGGCGAGGTAGAGCCCCGGCGTGTCGGTGCGCGCCCCGGGGCGCAGCCGGCCGACGCCGGGGGTGGGGGCGAAGGTGGCCGTCCGCTCCCGGGTGACGAAGAAGTCCCGTACCTTGGCGCCGCGCGCGGCGGGCAGCAGCCGCTCCAGCTCGGGCAGGTACTTGGCGCGCAGGACCGAGACGGGCTCGTCGATGTCGTCCTGGGCGACGGACTGGGACAGCGCCAGGTACTGGCCGCCGTCCGGGAGTCCGGAGGATTCGGTGCGGTCGAAGACCCACTGGACCGGGGAGCCGAGGGCGGCGAAGAAGGGCTGCTTGAGCACCTTGCGGTCGTAGACCACGTGGACGTTGAGGATGGGCGCGGTGCCGATGTCCAGGAGCTTGTCGGGGTCGGGGAGGGCGCCGGCGGGCAGCAGTCCGTGCGCCTCGCGCTGCGGGACGGCGAGGACGACGGTGCCCGCCTCCAGGCACTCCTCCTCGGTGTCGATCCGCCACGCCCCCTCGGGCATGCGCGAGATGTCCGTGACCCGGGCGCGCAGCTCGGTGCGTACGCCGGCCGCGTCGAGGGCCTTGCGGGCGAGGGTGTCGTGCAGTTCGCCCAGGGGTACCCGGGCCCAGCCGATGTCGGCGGCGCCGTTCTCGGAGAGCAGGCCGGTCTTGAACACCATGGCGGCCAGGCCCAGCGAGGACTGCTCGGCGGTGGCGTTCAGGGTGGCGACGCCCACCAGGTCCCACAGCGCCTCGATCGTGCGGGCGGACTGCCCGTAGCGGCCGAGCCAGGTCGCGAAGTCCAGGCCGTCCAGCGCCGGGTCGGCGGGGTCCAGGCGGCGCAGCGCGAGGGCGGCGCGGCCGACGCTCAGGCGCTCGGCGAAGGAGAGGTGCCGGTAGCGGGCGAGCGATCCGGCCAGGTGCAGGGGCACGGGCAGGGCGCTGCGGCGCAGCCGTCCCAGGCGCGGACCGCCGGGGCGGGCGACGTCCAGGACGGGGACGTCGAGCCGGTCCTGCAGGGGCGCGAGGGCGGCGCCGTCGACGCGGTCGAGGAACCACCGGTAGGCGGTGCAGCACCGCAGGTAGACGTGTTGGCCGTTGTCGACCTCGAGGTCGCCGCGCTTGAAGGAGAAGGCCAGCCCGCCGAGCCGGGGACGGCCCTCCAGCAGGGTCACGCGGAGCCCGGCGTCGGCGAGTTCGAGGGCGGTGGTGACACCGGCGAGTCCGCCGCCCACGACGACGGCGTGCTCTTCGAAGCCGGTCATGCGCCCTCCCCCGTGGTGCGGTGGCCCTCCGGGCCGGACGGACGGTCCTGAGCGGGCGCCGCGGCCGTGCCCGGGGCGAAGTCCCTGGGGAGAGACGCGGCCGCCCGCCCGCTGGTTGCCAGGGCCCGGGTCCGGCCGGGCCCGGCGAGAGCCGTCGTGGTCATCAGGCTCGCCTCCGGGTGTTCTGGCGGGAGACGGTCCGCGCGTCGAAGCCGGACAGGCCGCGCACGGCGACGTACGCCTTCTCGTGCGGCGGCAGCGACACGCGGCCCCGCAGCACCGCCTCCGGCTCCCGTTCGATGCGGTCCAGCAGCCGCCGGTAGATACCGGCCATGGCGGCCACGCAGGCGCCGCTGCGCCGGTCGAGCATCGGCAGCAGCCGGTAGCCCTCGGCGAACAGGGCACGGGCGCGCCGGACTTCGTGGTGGACGAGCCCGGCGAAGTCGGCGCCGGCGGGCATCCGCTCGCTGCGGAAGCCGTCCGAGCAGCCGAACTTGGCGAGGTCCTCGGCGGGCAGGTAGGTGCGCCCGTTGCCGGCGTCCTCGCGAACGTCCCGGAGGATGTTGGTGAGTTGCAGGGCGAGGCCGAGGGTGTCGGCGTACTCACCGGCGCGCTCGGCGTCGGCCGCCGCGAGGCCCGAGCCGTTCACCGTGCCGAACACGCCGAGCGAGAGCCGCCCGATGGCCCCGGCCACGCAGCGGCAGTAGGTCTTGAGGTCGTCCCAGGTCTCGTAGGTCTCGCCGCGGACGTCCATCAGGACCCCGTCGATGAGTTCGTCGAGGCCGCCGAGCGGGATGGGGAAGCGGCGCGCGGCGTGCGTGAGGGCGACGGCGACCGGGTCGGTGTCGTCCTCGTCGATCTCCTCGGCACGGATCCGCCCGAGCAGGGCGCGGGTCTCCTCGAGTCGGGCGAACTTGGCCTCGGGTGCCAGCGTGCCGTCGCCGATGTCGTCGACCCGCCGCGAGAAGGCGTACAGCGCGGACATCGCCTGCCGCTTGTCGATCGGCAGCAGGCGGATGCCGTAGGCGAAGTTGCGTGCCTGTGCACCGGTGACGGCCTCGCAGTAGCTGTAGGCGGCCTGGACCGGTGCGGACGCGTGTGTGAGGCCCTCCACGGTCGGGCTCACCCCTTTCTCGGCGCTGTGCGCAGGACGGTGGCCACCTCGCGGAGCAGGCCGCTCCTGGTGGGCTTGGGCGGGCCGGGGAGCACGTCGAACCCGGCGGCGGTGACGGCTCGCAGAGCCGCCCGCCCCCCTCCCACGAACCCCGCCAGCAGCAGCCGGAGTCTGCCGTGCACGCTACCCACGAGCGGGGGGCCTTCATTCAGCAACTCGCGTGCGCGTTCGGTCTCGAACGCGATCAGGGAGCGTACGGACGCGCCGGCGGACGGGGCCTCGAGCTCGGCCTCGGTCACGTGGAAGCGGCGCATGTCCTCGGCGGGCAGGTAGATCCGGTCGCGGCCGAGGTCCTCGGCGACGTCCTGGATGTGTTCGACGATCTGCAGGGCGGTGCAGACGGCGTCGGAGCGGCGGATGCGCTCGGGGGTGCTGGTGCCGGTGAGGGAGAGCACGAGGCGGCCGACCGGGTTCGCGGACAGCTCGCAGTAGCCGACCAGGTCGGCGTACGTCTCGTAGCGCGCGATCCGTTGGTCCTGGCGGTTGGCCTCGATCAGCCCGAGGAACGGCTCGGGGGTCAGGTCGTGGGCGCGGACGACGGGCCGCAGGGCCTGCAGCAGCGGGTGCCGCGGCGGGCCGTCCGTGCCGCCGAACACGCGATGCAGGTCGGCCTCGAGGGCGTCGAGCATGGCGGGTCGGTCGTCGACCGCGGCGGGGTCGAGACCGAGGAGTACGGCGTCGTGTCCGCCGGGGGCGAGGTCGCCGTCGCCGATGTCGTCGACGAGGCGGGCGTACCCGTAGACGGCCGTCAGCCCGTCGCGCCAGGCGCGGGGCAGGAAGACGGGGGCGACGGGGAAGTTCTCCGCCGCCGCCTTGTCGAGGGTGGCGCTCACGTGGACCGGATCGGCCAGGGGTCGGATGCCGTGCCCCGGGGTCACCGCCCGCCGCCCGGGGCGGGGACGGCCGTCGTGCCTGGGGGCCGGAGAATTCCCGTAGCCATTGCCGTCACATCTCCCGTTCTACACTGCCGACCCATTACATCCTATTTCGGACACGCCGCCGGGGGATTCCCCGGGCTGCCCCAAGGCCCTTCACCTGCGGGGAATCGTCCCCTCTTGCCGCGATTGAGGACCGCCTCAGCTTACGCTGTAGAACGTCGCGGAGCCCTCCGGGGTATTCGCTCCGCCACCGAATGTCGCCGCGAAATGCAAGAACACGATTGAGGCCCCCGCCGCGCTGAGCGGCGGGGGCCTTCGGGTGAAGCGGAAAAGCGCCGGAAGGCGGCGCCGCGCGACCCGGAGGTCAGCCGTTGGTGGCCTTCTCGTACGCCGAGACGACTTCCTCGGTGGGCCCGTCCATCAGGAGCTCACCCTTCTCCAGCCACAGCACCCGGTCACAGGTGTCGCGGATGGACTTGTTGTTGTGGCTCACCAGGAAGACCGTGCCGGCCTTCTGCCGGAGTTCGCGGATCCGGTCCTCGGAACGCACCTGGAAGCTGCGGTCACCGGTGGCCAGGGCCTCGTCGATCATCAGAACGTCGTGGTCCTTGGCCGCCGCGATGGAGAAGCGCAGGCGCGCCGCCATACCCGAGGAATACGTACGCATCGGCAGGGAGATGAAGTCGCCCTTCTCGTTGATGCCCGAGAAGTCGACGATGCTCTGGTAACGCTGCTTGATCTGCTCGCGGCTCATGCCCATCGCGAGACCGCCGAGAACGACGTTCCGCTCGCCGGTCAGGTCGTTCATCAGGGCCGCGTTGACACCCAGCAGCGAGGGCTGGCCGTCGGTGTAGACCTTGCCCTCCTCGCAGGGCAGCAGGCCCGCGATGGCGCGCAGCAGGGTGGACTTGCCGGAGCCGTTGGAGCCGATGAGGCCGATCGCCTCGCCGCGGTAGGCGGTGAAGGAGACGCCGCGCACGGCGTGGACCCGCCGGACGCCCGGGGCGTCGCCCTTCTTCCGGCGGACTATCTTGCTGAGCGCGGCGGTGGCCGCGCCCTTGCCCGCACTGCCGGTGTTGACCCGGTAGACGATGTGGACGCCGTCCGCGATCACGGTGGGGACGCGCCCCTGGGTGTTGTCAGCCACGGCCGTAACGCTCCTCAGACTTCCAGAAGTACACGAAGCCACCGATGCCGATCACCACGGCCCAGCCCACCGCGAAGGCCCACACGTGCGGAGGCAGGTTGCTGCTGCCGTAGTCGTCGATCAGCGCGAACCGGATGAGGTCCATGTAGATCGCGACCGGGTTCCACAGCAGCAGGTCGCTGATCCACTGCGGCTGGTCCTCCAGGTAGATCCCGATGGGGAACATGACGCCGGAGGCGTACATCCAGGTACGCATCACGAACGGCATCAGCTGCGCCAGGTCGGGGGTCTTGGAACCCGCCCGCGCGAAGATCATGGCGAGGCCGGTGTTGAAGACGAACTGGAGCGCCAGGGTCGGGATCACCAGCAGCCAGGAGAGCTGCGGGTAGTTGCCGAAGCAGACGGCGATCACGAAGACGACGATCATCGAGTACAGCAGCTGCTGGAGCTGCTGGAGCGAGAAGGACACCGGCAGGGCGGCGCGCGGGAAGTGCAGCGCCCGCACCAGGCCGAGGTTCCCGGAGATCGCCCGGACGCCCGCCATCACCGAGCTCTGGGTGAAGGTGAAGACGAAGATGCCCATCATCAGGAACGGGACGTAGACGCCCTTGGGCATCTCCCGGCCCGCCCCGAGGATCAGGCCGAAGATCAGCCAGTAGACGGCCGCGTTCAGCAGCGGGGTCGCCACCTGCCAGACCTGGCCGAGCTTCGCCTGGCTGTACTGCGAGACCAGCTTGGCCCTGGAGAAGGCCATGATGAAGTGGCGCCGGCCCCAGAGCTGCCGCACGTACTCGCCGAGGCCCGGCCTGGCGCCGCTGACCGAGAGGCCGTACTTCCTGGCGAGCTCCGCGGGGCTCAGCCCCGCGTCGTCGGACAGCGGCCTGCTCGTGGCGAGGGCGCCGTCGTGGGTTGTGTCACTCACAAGTTGAAACTTTCGTCTTCAAGATGCGGCCAGGTGGGCATCAGGCTGGTGGCTCGAGGCCCGTGATCGCGTCATGTTCCCAGACGCGGGCTGGTCAGATGACAGGAGGTCGACCCAGCCGGGTCAACCGCCAGACCGTTCGCCATCTCATCGGGCGGCGGGGTCCACAGGGACTGGTCCATCCCTCGCGGAAACCGCCGAACCAGGCCTTGAGCGCGGGTACCGACGGTCTGCGTACGAGCGTCAGCAGGAGCCAGACGCCCAGGTAGACCGGAACCAGCGGGGCGGGCAGGTTGCGGCGGGCGAGCCACACCCGGTTACGAGCCACCATACGGTGATAGACCGCGTGCCGGGAGGGGGCGGTGGTCGGGTGCAGCAGCACCATGTCCGAGCGGTAGTCGATCAACCACCCTGCGTCGAGCGCCCGCCAGGCCAGATCGGTCTCCTCGTGCGCGTAGAAGAACTCCCCCGGCAGCGCTCCGACCTGCTCGAACACCGTCGTGCGGACGGCGTTGGCGCCACCCAGGAAGGTGGTCACGCGGGAGGAGCGCATCGGGTCGGAGGCGCGCAGTCGCGGCACGTGCCGGCGCTGGGTCACACCGGTCTCCGGATCGGCGATCCGGAAGCTGATGATCCCGAGCTCGGGGTCCTCGGCGAAGGCCTGCCGGCACAGCTCGGCGGTGTCGGTGCGCTCCAGCAGACCGTCGTCGTCCAGGAAGAGCAGCACGTCCACGTCGCTGCCACCGGGGCCGAAGGCCTCGATGCCGACGTTGCGCCCGCCCGGGATGCCCAGGTTCTCGGGGAGGTCGATGCCGCGGACGCCCTCGGGCAGGCCGGTGACCTGCACGCCCTGGCCCACGACGACCACGTCGATCGGGGCCCCGTCCTGGCGGGCCACGGAGTCGAGGAGCGCCTTGAGCTCGTCGGGCCGGTTGCCCATGGTGATGATCACGGCGCCCAGCCGCAGCGGGGCACTCACTTGAGCCTGCTGGAGGCGAGGATGGACACCAGGTGCAGCACGGTCTGGAGCATCGCGATGCCGGCCAGTACGGCGACGCCGACGCGGGACCAGTACAGGTCGCCCTGCACCTGGTCGACGACGGCCAGCACCAGGATGAGCAGCGAGGCCTCGATGCCCAGGATCAGGCGGTGGAACTTGAGCGCGGCGGCGGCGCGGCGGGCGAAGGCCATGCCCTTCGCGCGCGGCTCGGCGGCCGCGTCCTTGACCACGGGCTTGCCGGCCTGGTGGCGGGCGACGCCGACCAGGTCGGTCTCGGCCTTGATCAGGATGGCGCCGAGTGCGGCCAGGGTGCCCAGGAAGGCCCACAGCCAGTCGGCGCCTCCGGGGCCCCACAGGTCGGCGGCGCGCAGGCCGAAGCCGACGAGGACCGCCGCGTCGCACAGGTAGGCGCCGACCCGGTCCAGGTAGACCCCGGAGAGCGAGAACTGCTTCTTCCAGCGGGCGACCTCGCCGTCGACGCAGTCGAGCAGCAGGTACATCTGGACCGCGACCACGCCGAGGACGGCGCCCAGGATGCCCGGCACCAGCAGGGCCGGGAGGGCGAGGACGCCGGCGAGGGTCATCAGGTAGGTCAGCTGGTTGGGCGTGACCTTGGTGGTGACCAGGCGGCGGGTGATGCGCAGGGAGATCTCGCGCATGTAGAGGCGCCCGCCCCAGTGCTCGCCGCTGACCCGGTCCTTCACGCCCGCGGGGTGGACGACGGGCCGCAGTTCAGCTACGGATGGTCTTGACATAGTCGGCGTAAGCGTCCCTGATCTCGGCGGCGGACAGGTTGAGGTGCTCCAGGATCGTGAAGCGTCCCGGGCGGGTCTGGGGGGCGTACTCGACGGCCGCGACGAACTCGTCGACGCTGAAGCCGATCTCCTCGGGCCCGACCGGCAGGCCGTGCCGGCGCAGTACCTCGACGAAGAGGCCCGACTGTTCGGCGGAGCCGCGCAGGTGCATGGCGAAGGCGGCGCCGATGCCGACCTGCTCGCCGTGGAGCGCGGAGCGGCCCGGGTGGAGCAGGTCGAAGGCGTGGCTGATCTCGTGGCAGGCGCCGGACGACGGGCGGGAGTCACCGCTGATCGACATGGCGATGCCGGAGAGCACCAGCGCCTCGGAGAGCACGGTGAGGAACTCGTCGTCGCCGCAGCCACCGGGGTGGCGCAGCACGGACTCGCCGGCGGTACGGGCCATGGCGGCGGCCAGGCCGTCGACGGGCTCGCCGGTGATCTTGTGCGAGAGCTCCCAGTCGGCGATCGCCGAGATGTTGGAGATCGCGTCACCGATGCCGGCGCGGATGAACCGGACCGGGGCTTCCTTGATCACATCGAGGTCGATCACCATGGCGATCGGCGTCGGCACACCGTAGGAACCGCGCCCGTTGTCGTTGTCCAGGATGGACACCGGCGAGCAGATGCCGTCGTGCGAGAGGTTGGTGGCGACGGCCACCATGGGCAGCCCGACCCGCGCCGCGGCGTACTTGGCCACGTCGATGATCTTGCCGCCGCCCAGGCCCACGACGGCGTCGTAGCGGCGGCCCTTTATGTCGTCGGCCAGCTTGACCGCGGAGTCGATGGTGCCGTCGACGACCGCGTACCAGTCGGCGTGCGGCAGCACGGGCTCCAGCTTGGCGCGCAGCGCCACGCCGGAGCCTCCGCTGATCGCGATGGCCAGCTTGCCGGAGGCGGAGATCCGCTGGTCGGCCAGGAGGCCGGCCAGGTCGTCCATCGCCCCGCGACTGATGTCGACGACGACGGGCGAGGGGATGAGCCTCGTCAGTACTGGCATGCGATCGTCCGGCCCTTGGCGAGGTCGTCGTGGTTGTCGATCTCGACCCACTTCACGTCGCCGATGGGGGCCACGTCGATGGTGAAGCCGTCGTTGACGAGCTGCTGGTAGCCGTCCTCGTAGTAGAGGTCGGGGTCGCGCTCGAAGGTGGTCTTCAGGGCCTCGGCCAGCTGCTCGGCGGCCTCGGGCTCGATGAGGGTGACACCGATGTACTCGCCGGTGGCGTCGGCGGGGTCCATCAGCTTGGTGATCTTCTGGACGCCCTTGCCGTCGGCGGTGACGACCTTCATCTCCTCGTCGGCCAGGTTCTTGACCGTGTCGAGGGCGAGGATGATCTTCTGGCCGTTGCCGCGGGCGGCGAGCAGGGTGCGCTCGACCGAGACCGGGTGGACGGTGTCGCCGTTGGCGAGGATCACACCCTGCTTGAGGACCTCACGCGCGCACCACAGGGAGTAGGCGTTGTTCCACTCCTCGGCCTTGTCGTTGTCGATCAGCGTGATCTTGACGCCGTACTTGGCCTCCAGGGCCTCGCGGCGGGCGTACACGGCTTCCTTGCGGTAGCCGACGACGATGGCGACCTCGGTCAGGCCGACCTCGGCGAAGTTGCCCAGCGTCAGGTCGAGGACCGTCAGGCTCTCCTCGTCACCCTCGGGGCCGACCGGCACGAGCGCCTTGGGCAGGGTGTCGGTGTAGGGACGCAGACGGCGTCCGGCACCGGCAGCGAGTACAAGGCCGATCATGCTGGTTCTCCTTCGTCATGTACGGCGGGTGCTCCGGAGGAGACCCAGAATCGGATGCTCTCCACGAGCACCACGAGTGCCACGAACACGGCCGTGACCGTGAGCGCGACGGGGAAGTCCGCTTCGCGCGTTACGAGGACGGCCGCCAGGGCCGTGATCAGCAGGACCCGGCCTTCGTGGCCGCCGATCGTCCGCACCAGCCAGTGCGGGGGCGCGCCGGTGCCACCGCGAATGCGGTACACCGTGTCGTAGTGATGGTAGGCGACCGCCGCGATCAGGCCGAATGCCGCCGGAAGGGCCCCGGGGACGTCCGCCTTGACGGCGAGCGCGAGGACGGTGACGTACTCGGCGGCCCGGAACAGCGGCGGGATCAGCCAGTCCAGGGCTCCCTTGAGGGGCGCGGCGACGGCGAGGCCGGCCGTCATGACATAGATCACCGCGACGGCGATCAGCCGCGGGTCGCCGAACGGCAGGAACACGGCGCCCGCGATCATCACCAGCGTGCCGAGGGCCGCCACGTACACGGAGCCGAAGGATCCGGCGCGGCCGCGCAGCAGGCGGGCCTGGAGCTCGGCGAGCGGGCCCGAGTCGGCGAGGTCGGCGAGCGCCCGGGCCGCCCGGTCGGTGCGGGTGGCCTTGCGCGTCAGGGAGCGCAGGACGCGGCCGGCGGTGGTGTAGAGCGCCCCGAAGGCGCAGCCGACGAGCAGGGCGTAGAAGACGATCCGGGGGGTGGTGAAGGCGGTCAGGACCGCGATCATCGCCCAGCGCTCACCGATCGGAAGGATGATCATCCGGCGGATCCACACGGTCCAGCCGACGCTGTCGAGCCGGCCGGACAGGGCGGCCGTGGGAGAGGTGTTGGCGGTGGCGTCGTGGTTGGCCTCGTTGAAGGAGAAGTCCACGACGTGCCGGCAGGTCATGAGGATCATGGAGCCGACGGCCAGGGCCCAGACGTCGTCGCCGTTCCTGGCCGCGCCGAGCGCGAGGCCCGCGTAGAAGGCGTACTCCTTCGCGCGGTCGAAGGTGGCGTCGAGCCAGGCGCCCATCGTCGAGTACTGGAGCGAGTAGCGGGCGAGCTGCCCGTCGGTGCAGTCCAGTACGAAGGAGACGAGGAGCAGCACACCGGCCGCCACATAGCCCCAGCGTTCGCCGGTGGCCGCGCAGCCGGCCGCGATCAGCGCGGTGATCAGCGAGGCGGTGGTGACCTGGTTCGGGGTCAGGCCGCGGCGCGCGCACCAGCGGGCGATGTAGCGCGAGTACGGGCTGATGAAGAAGGTGGTGAAGAAGCCGTCGCGGGACTTCACGGCGGTCCGCAGGCGTACGGCCTCGTCGTCGACGGCGGCGACGGCGGCGGTCGCCGCGTCCCGCTCCGCGCGAGCGGTGGGGACGGTGGCGACGAGCGTGCCCAGTTCGGGGCGCTGGACGGTGGTCCCGGCGGCCTCGACGGCGGCCGCGAGCCGGTCCGCGTACGGGCCCGCCTCCTCCGCGCTCGTCCCGGCGGCCTCGGTGGCGGCCTTGTCGAGGGCGCCGCGGGCCGCGGCCTGGACGGCGAGGGCACCGGTGACGGCGCAGGCGTCGAAGCGCGGGTCGGTCAGCGCGAGGCGCAGCGCGTGCACGTGCCCGACGAAGGCGCTGTCCACGACGGCCACCCGCTGGTCGGCGGGTACGCCCGCCAGCGCGGCGGCGGCGTCCTTCGGACCGGCGGCCGGGCGGACGTCGAAGCCGAGGGAGCGCAGCTCGTCCGCGAGCGGTGATCCGGGGACCGGCAGGCCGGTGAGGATGACGGTCGGCAGACGAACTCACTCCTTGTAACGGATTCCGAACGCGCGCCCTTATGGGGCGGCGGCACGTCGGCAGAGGCTATCGGATGAATGGAAGTAGGGGTTCACCACCCGTTTACGCCCTGATAAGCCGAATATTCGGGCCCAAGGCCGGGTTCCGATCATCATTGACGATCACGGCGCGGTACCACAAACGGCCCGGATGTTACGGTGGACACGCCCCTGAACGTGTCGAGTGGAAAGAGGTGGGTCGATGACCGTCGTAGTGGTCGCGGCCATGCGCAGCGAACTCCGGTACATCTCCCCTTCCTTCCGGGCATCCGGCCGGGCCTGATCACACAGCCGGGCCTCGTCGGCCGGAGCCCCCGTTCCAAGGGTTCACGTTGACCGACAGCAATTCCTTCGGTGACACCTTCGACCTCGACGGCGCCGACGACTTCACGCACGCCTTCTTCGCCCTGCACCACGGCCTGCCCCGGCAGGCTCCGGGCTCCGACGCGACCACCCGCCACCTGCTGTCCCTGTGCGGACCGCTGACCGAGCGGCCGCGCGTCCTCGACCTGGGTTGCGGCCCGGGCCGCAGCGCACTGCTGCTCGCCGCCGAGGCGGGCACGGCCGGGGCGGACGGCGCCGAGGTGATCGCCGTCGATCTGCACGCCCCCTTCCTCGACGAGCTCCGTGCGGCCGCCGCGGCCCGCGGTCTCGCCGACCGGGTCCGCACCGTGGAGGCGGACATGGGCGCCCTACCGGACGAGGGCTTCGAGGACGGTTCCTTCGACCTCGTCTGGGCGGAGGGTTCCGCCTACATCCTGGGCTTCGACGCCGCGCTCGCGCGGTGGAAGCGACTGCTCGCCCCGGGCGGCACCCTCGTCCTGACCGAGTGCCGGTGGTCGGTCGCGCAGCCGTCCGCGGGCGCCCGCGCCTTCTGGGACCCGCACTACGCGCTGCGCACCACCGCCGGCAATCTCGCGGCCGCCCGGGCGGCCGGGTACCAGGTGCTCGGCGTGCACGAGTTGCCCGACTCCGACTGGGCCGAGTACTACGGCCCGCTCGCCGAGCGGGTCCGTACCCTGTCCGGCACCGGTGGCCCGGCGATGGCGCGGGCCCTGGCCGCGACGCGCGAGGAGCTCGACGTACGGGCCCGCCACGGGCACGAGTACGGGTACACGGGCTACGTCCTGCGCCCGGTGCCGGTGGGAACGATCAGCTGTCCGGCCCCGTTCGGAGCCTGACGCGCACACAACGTCATATGAGTGACACGTGAGGTGATCCGCCCCTCGTCGCCTAGCACGCGACGGGGGGCGGACATGCGTGGATCTCCGAAGTGGGGACAAGCCTCTTTTGTACGGCAGACTGAAGGCCGAAGTCCGAAGCGAAGGATGGGTATGCCGACCACACCAGCCACCGCCGCGAACAGCGCGTCCAACGGCACCGGTACTCAAGAACCGATCATGCTCGAACTGGTCGACGAGGCCGGCAACACCATCGGCACGGCGGAGAAGCTCTCCGCCCATCAGGCGCCCGGCCAGTTGCACCGGGCGTTCTCCGTGTTCCTCTTCGACGAGCAGGGCCGTCTGCTGCTCCAGCAGCGGGCCCTCGGGAAGTACCACTCCCCCGGCGTCTGGTCGAACACCTGTTGCGGTCACCCGTATCCCGGGGAGTCGCCGTTCGCGGCCGCGGCCCGTCGGACCCATGAGGAGCTGGGGCTGTCGCCCTCGCTGCTCGCGCAGGCGGGGACGGTGCGCTACAACCACCCGGACCCCGCTTCGGGTCTGGTGGAGCAGGAGTTCAATCACCTGTTCGTGGGACTCGCGCAGACCGTCGTGCGGCCGGATCCGGAGGAGGTCGAGGACACCGCCTTCGTCACCGCCGAGGAACTGGCGAAGCGGCACGCCGAGGTGCCGTTCTCGGCCTGGTTCATGACCGTGCTGGACGCGGCGCGGCCCGCGATCCGCGAGCTGACCGGCGACGCGGCGGGCTGGTAGCCCGTACGCCGTCCCGCTCTCCCGCTGTCCGCCCGCCGCGTCGGCCGCCGCTCAGCCGGCGGTCGGCGGGGCGGTGAGCGGCAGGGCCGCCCAGATCACCTTGCCGCCGGTCGAGGTGTGCTCGACGTCGCAGACCCCGCCGGCCTCCAGGGTGATCTCCCGGACCAGGAGCAGACCGCGGCCGCCGGTCTGGCCGAAGTCGGCCTCCAGCGCCTTGGGACGGTAGGGGTGGTTGTCCTCCACGGCCACCCGCACCCACTCACGGCCGATCGCGACCTCGACCGCGACCTCCGGCGAGAGCAGGGCGGCGTGCCGGACCGAGTTCGTCACCAGCTCGGAGACGATCAGGAGCAGGGAGTACACGAGGTCCTGATGGGCCGGCACCCCCTGGCGCCCGAGCAGGTCCCGGACCGCACGGCGGGCCTGCGGAACGGATTCTTCAACGGCGGGCGCGGTGAACCTCCACACTCCCTCGTAGGCGAGGGGGTCGGCCGGAGCCTCCACCTCACCCGCCTTGGCTGGCGGGACGCTCCCGCTGACATCCATCTTCCGTCCCCCGTCTTCGCGCTCGATCGTCTCCACGCGACAAGAGTGGGGAACGGGCTGGTCCGGACCCGACTGCTGACCAGAAGTCAGCGCCTATCGGACACTTTCTGACCGCCGGCGTATGACAGAGTCAGTTGTTCGACTGTTCCTGATCTTCTGCCGGTCGCTTCGCGGCCGCCTCGCCCGCCCCGTCCGCCGCGGCCGCCCCCGCCGGAGCCTCGTCCTCCCTGACCAACCCCAGGATGCGCCGGGATCCCATGCCCATGGCCACCAGGCTCAGCCCGTCGAACAGCAGGGCGAGGGAGAAGAACGTTCCGATCACGTACAGACTGTCGCCGGGCCAGCTGGAGAGGATCAGGAAGCCCAGCAGGATCCCGAAGGCGCCCTGGACGACCGCGAGCCCGCAGTTGGCGCCGCGCACCACCAGCGCCCCGACCAGCCGGAACACCCCTGCCGTGAGGAAGAGCAGCGCGGCGAACATGGTCAGGGCCTCGGCGCTCGCCTCGGGGCGGCGCAGGATCACGAAGCCCGCGGCCAGGTTGATCGCGGCGACGACGACGGCGAGCCAGAAGTAGTTGCTCCTGCGTGCCTGCACGGCCTGCAGCAGGCCCACCACACCGCCGATGAGCAGCAGCCAGCCGAAGAGGAACATCGAGGTGAGGGTGGCCACCCCCGTGTAGACCAGGCCGACCAGACCGGCCAGCACCAGGATCACCCCGAGGGCCGTCATCAGCGCGAAACTGCGGTTGAGCTTCTTCTTGTCCCGCTGCGGTTCCGGACCACCGGCCTTCGCCCTCGTACCCTCCGCGCGGTCTGCGTCCATGGACGTGCCACCTCCTCGCACCCCCGACGGACTCCCTTGATCATAGGTATGACCGCCCGGGATAGCATCCGGCGCATGGACGCAGCCCTGGACGCACACCTCCTGCACACGGTCGCCGACGGGGTGGCCACGGTCGTCATCTCGCACCCCGCCAAGCGCAACGCCATGACCGCCGCCATGTGGCGGGCGCTCCCGGAACTGGTGACGGGCCTGGCGGACGATCCGGCCGTACGGGTGCTCGTGCTGACCGGGGCCGGACCGACCTTCTGCGCGGGCGCCGACATCTCCTCGCTGACCGGGGACGCCGGCGCTGCCGGGGCCGAGGACCCGCGGGCCCTGGCGGTGGCCGCCGAGGAGGCCCTGGCCGCCTTCCCCAAGCCCACCCTGGCGGCGATCCGCGGCTTCTGCGTGGGCGGTGGCAGCCAGCTGGCGGCCGCCTGCGACCTGCGCTTCGCCGAGGAGGGGGCCTCCTTCGGGGTGACCCCGGCCAAGCTGGGCATCGTCTACCCCGCTTCCTCCACCCGCAGGCTCGCGTCCCTGGTCGGCCCGGCCTGGGCCAAGTACCTCCTCTACTCCGCGGAGCTGGTCGGCGCGGAGACGGCGCTGCGCGCGGGGTTCCTGAACGAACTGCTGCCGGCCGGGCAACTGGACAAGCGGGTCGCCGAGTTCGCCCGGATCCTGGCCTCGCGCTCGCAGCTGACGCAGGCGGCGGCCAAGGAGTTCGCGGACGGCCGGACCGACCGGGACGCGTACTGGGAGGACCAGGCCGCCGGGAGCGAGGACACCGCCGAGGGGGTCGCCGCGTTCCTGGAGCGCCGGGCCCCGCGCTTCACCTGGACACCGTGACGGTCGGCCCTCAGCCGGGCGTGCCGCTGCCCCGCAACATCGCGACGAGGGCGGCCGGGGCCTTGTCGGGCGAGCCGGCGTCGTAGGGCGGCTGGGGGTCGTACTCGGTCATCAGCTGCACGGCCCGGGCGAAGTCGTCACCGGCGATCCGGCCGAGCAGGGTGAGCCCCATGTCGATCCCGGCGGACACCCCGGCGGCCGTGACGTACTTCCCGTCGAACACCACCCGCTCGCCGGTGGGCTCGGCCCCGTGCTTCGGCAGCTGGTCCAGGTACAGCCAGTGGCTGGTGGCCCGCCGGCCGTCGAGCAACCCGGCGGCGGCCAGCAGCAGCGATCCGGTGCACACCGAGGTGGTCCAGGTGGTGGTGGCGTCGACGGCGCGCAGCCAGTCCATGACCACGGGGTTGGCCATCTCCCGGTCGGGATGCGGTCCGCCGGGCACGATCACGATGTCGGGGCGGGTGACCTCGTCGAGCCCCTTGTCGGCGACGAGCGCGAGCGAGCCGTTGTCGGTCCGCACGGGCCCCGGCCGCTCCGAGACGAAGACGACCTCGGCGTCGGTCAACCGGCCGAGGGTGTCGAAGGGCCCGATGGCGTCGAGGGCGGTGAAGTGGTCATAGAGCAGTACGGCGATCTGCATGGCTCCTCCGGAGCGTCGGTCGGAACACGGCTCCGCCCGCATGGGCGGTTCTTTCTTCTTCTCGGTGCGCCGGGGGGCGACGCTCAGGGGCCCGACGTGCCGAAGCGGCGGCGGTACTCGGCCGGTGGCTGGCCGAGGTTCCGTACGAAGGCGCGGCGCAACGCCTCCGGGTTCCCGTAACCGCAGGCCCGGGCGATCTGTGCGATCCCTTCCCCGCTCTCCTCCAGCAGCCGCCGGGCGTGGTCCACCCGGACCCGTTCGACGTACCGGCCGGGCGTGACCCCGGTCTCCGCCTGGAAGGCCCGCGCGAAGTGCCGCGGCGACAGTCGGGCACGGGCGGCGAGGTGCTCGACGCCCAGCTGCTCCCCCGGGTGCTCGGTGATCCACTGCTGCACGTCCCGCAGCGGGTCCCGGCGGGCCGTCTGGGCGGCCAGTTGCGCGCTGAACTGCGCCTGGTTGCCGGGCCTGCGCAGGAACACCACCAGGTGCCGGGCGATCGTCAGGGCGACGTCACGCCCGTGGTCCTCCTCCACCAGTGCCAGGGCGAGGTCGATCCCCGCCGTGACCCCGGCCGAGGTGGCCACCGGTCCGTCCCGTACGTAGATCGGGTCCGGGTCGACGGCGACGGCCGGATAGTCGCGCGCCATCCGCTCGCAGGCGTTCCAGTGCGTCGTCGCCCGCCGCCCGTCCAGGAGCCCCGCCTCGGCGAGCAGCAGTCCTCCCGTGCACACGGATACCAGCCGCCGCGCGCCGTCCCCGTGGGTCCGGAGCCAGTCGGTGAGCCGGGGCTCGAAGTCCGCCGTGAACCGTCCCCCGGGGACCAGCACCGTGGTGCCGGGTCCCGGCCGGGCGCTCTCCAGTTCCCCGTCCGGCACCAGCGTGAGTCCGCTGCCGGTGCGGACGGGCTTCCCGGCCGGAGAGACGGTCCGGATCGCGTACCCGGCCCGCCCCGGGAAGCGGGCGAGCGCGGCGAACACCTCCACCGGCCCCGTCACGTCCAGGCTCTGGACCCCGTCGTAGAGGAGGACGAGGACGTTGCGCGGCGATGACGACATGGCTTCATGGTGTTCCGCCCCCCGCGATGGCCGCAATGACGTGCTTCCCACCTATCCGGCCATGCCGGGCGTCGTCCGGGCGCGGATAGGATCGGCACATCATGACTGCAACCCTCGTCGCCAAGAAGCTCACCGCCGCGCACGGTGAGCGCACCCTCTTCGCCGATCTCGACCTCGTCGTCGCCCCCGGCGACGTCATCGGCCTCGTCGGCGTGAACGGCGCCGGGAAGTCCACCCTGCTGCGGCTGCTCGCCGGGCTGGACACCCCCGAGACCGGGGAGCTGCGGCTCTCCCCGCCCGGTGCCGCCGTCGGCCACCTCCCGCAGGAGCCGGAGCGCCGGCCCGAGGAGTCGGTCCGGGAGTTCCTGGCCCGCCGTACGGGCGTGGCGGCCGCCCAGGCCGAGCTGGACGCGGCGACGCAGGGCCTGGTGGACGGAACGCCGGGCGCGGACGACGCGTACGCGACCGCGCTGGACATGTGGCTGAACCTCGGCGGCGCCGACCTCGACGAGCGGGCCCAGGAGGTCGCTGACGAGCTCGGCCTCGCCGTCGGTCTCGACCTTCCCATGACGGCGCTCTCCGGCGGCCAGGCGGCCCGCGCGGGTCTCGCCTCGCTCCTCCTGTCGCGCTACGACGTCTTCCTGCTCGACGAGCCCACCAACGACCTCGACCTGGACGGTCTGGAGCGGCTGGAGCGGTTCGTCAAGGGGCTGCGGGCCGGCACGGTCGTGATCAGCCACGACCGCGAGTTCCTCACCCGGACGGTCACCAAGGTCCTCGAACTCGACCTCGCCCAGCAGCAGATCAACCTCTACGGCGGTGGCTACGACTCCTACTTGGAGGAGCGCGAGCGCGCCCGCGACCACGCCCGCGAGGAGTTCGAGGAGTACGCGGGCAAGAAGTCGGCGCTCGAAGGCCGGGCCCAGATGCAGCGCAACTGGATGGACAAGGGTGTGCGCAACGCCCGCCGCAAGTCCTCCGACAACGACAAGATCGGCAAGAACCTGCGCGGCGAGTCCAGCGAGAAGCAGGCCGCCAAGGCCCGCCAGACCGCCCGGGCGATCGAGCGGCTGGAGGTCGTGGACGAGCCCCGCAAGGAGTGGGAGCTGCGCATGGAGATCGCGGCGGCCCCGCGCTCCGGGTCCGTGGTGGCCACCCTGCGCGAGGCGGCCGTCCGGCGCGGGGACTTCTCCTTCGGCCCGGCGAGCCTGCAGATCGACTGGGCGGACCGGGTGGCGATCACCGGGGCCAACGGCGCCGGCAAGTCCACGCTCCTCGCGGTCCTGCTGGGCAGGCTGGCCCCGGACTCCGGGTCCGCCACCCTCGGCTCCGGTGTCCTGGTCGGCGAGGTGGACCAGGCGCGCGGCCTGTTCCTCGGCGACGAACCGCTGCTCGAAGCCTTCTGCGCGGCGGTCCCCGAAACCGAACCGGCCGAGGTCCGCACCCTGCTGGCCAAGTTCGGCCTCAAGGCGGCCCATGTCCTGCGCCCGGCGGCCACCCTCTCCCCGGGCGAGCGCACCCGGGCGGCACTGGCCCTGCTCCAGGGCCGCGGGGTGAACCTGCTGGTCCTGGACGAGCCGACCAACCACCTCGACCTCCCGGCGATCGAGCAGCTGGAGGCCGCGCTCGACGCCTACGAGGGCACCCTCCTGCTGGTCACGCACGACCGCCGGATGCTGGACGCGGTGCACGTGACCCGCCGCCTGGAGGTCTCCGGCGGCAAGGTCACCGAGCTCTAGGGCGACTCACCGAGGTATCCCGCCGGGCACAGCGTCCGCGCGCCTCGCGGGCCCGCCTCGCGGGCCCGCCTCGCGGTCCCGCTCATGTGGCCCGGTCTGCCGGGGCCCGGCGCTTGCGGGCCATCCTGGCGGCCACGAACGTGCGCGGGAGGTGCCGGACGGCGAGGGCGTAGGCGCGGTAGCGGTGGCCGGTGACGCTGACCGGGCGGCGCAGGGCGAGGTCCTTCAGGGCCTGGGCGACCACGGCCTCCGGCTCCAGCCAGACCGCGTCGCGCAGCGCGCTGACGTCCATCCCGGCCCGCTGCTGGAACTCGGTGCGGGTGAAGCCGGGGACCACGGCCAGCACCCGGACCCCGTACGGTGCCATGTCCACCCGGAGCGACTCGCTGAAGGCGGTGATCCAGGCCTTGGCGGCCCCGTAGGTCCCGGTCGGCAGGAGTCCCGCCACCGAGGAGACGTTGAGGACCGCGCCCCGACGGCGGGCGCGCAGGCCCGGCAGGAGGGCGTGGGTGAGCCGGAGCGGGACCTTGACCAGCAGGTCGAGCATCCGCTCCTCGTCCTCGACCGGGCTGTACGGGAAGGGCGCGGGCAGCCCGAAGCCCGCGTTGTTGACCAGGATGTCCACGGGCCGGGCCGACGCGGCGAGCCGCTCGGTGACGACCGCGCAGTCCGCCGGGTCCAGCAGGTCGGCGGGCAGCACCTCGGACGCGGTGCCGTACTCCCGGGCCAGTTCGGCGGCGACGGCGTCGAGCCGGTCCTTGTCGCGGGCGACGAGGACCAGGTCGCAGCCCTTGGCGGCGAAGCCCCGGGCGAAGGCCGCGCCCAGTCCGGCACTGGCGCCGGTGATCAGTACGGTGGTCACGACTGTTTCACTTCCTTGTGGTGGCGGGCGCGGCGTACGCCTGGGCGACGTCGACGAGGAACCGGGCCTCGTCCGCCAGGTCCCCGCCCTCCTGCGAGGTGTGGATCGCGGCGGGCAGTTCCAGTGCGGCCGCCTCGCCCGGCTGCCCGGGCGCTCCGTCGAGCTTGGCCTGCCGGGCCTCCTTGAGTACGCGGGCCAGCGCGGCGGCGGTGGCCCGCTGCTCGGGGACCCCGTGTCCGGTGACCTCGCCGCGAGCCTCTTCCAGGGCGCCCGGGGCCACGTACTCGCCCAGGATCAGGATCGCGTCGCGGGTCTCGATGACCTTGCGGTACACGAGCAGGTTGCGCGGGACCGGCGGCCACAGCAGCTCCATCACCCGCCAGGCGCGCGGCTTGTTGAGGGCCACGTGCGGCACCGCTTCGACCAGGTCGCGCCACAGCGGCCACAGCCGCCAGGTCGTGGCGATGTCGGCGCAGGTGCGGCGGAGCGTGAACAGGGTGGGCACGAGGATCGCGGCGGCGCGCAGCAGGCCGTGCAGGTTCATGAGCAGCGGGAGGGCGGGCATCGCCCAGGTGCTGCCGAAGAGGGCCTTGAGCAGGTAGGCCAGCCAGAACAGTCCGGCGAGCGCGGTACCGAGGCCGAACAGCCGCAGCCCGGCGGCCAGGCCCCGGCTCTCGGTACGGCAGCTGTAGCGCGAGCACAGGGCCACGCAGACGATGTTGGCGACCACGTGCGCGGAGATCAGCACGAGCCAGTAGGCGAGGGAGGGCACCGGGTCGCCGACCGGGGGCATGGTGTGCGTGCCGTGGTCGGGCGCGGCCGCGTCCAGCGCGACGAGGGTGGCGAGCCAGGCCACGGTGGCGACACAGGCGGTGCGTTGGAGCCTGCGGCCGCGGGTGGTGGCGGCCACGAAGTAGAGCACGGCGCCGGCCGACAGCACGCCGATGAGGTTGCGGACGAGGCCGATGGTGTGGGCGTAGCCCGGGCCGCGGCTCATCGCGTACGAGACCACGTCCGGGAGGTTGAGGGTCATCGCGGTGGCGGCGGTGGCGACGGCCAGCCACAGGCCGCGCTGCTGGGGGGAGCGCAGGGCTCCGGGGGCGCGGAGCAGGACGGCGGCCCACAGGCACACCACGCTGGGGACGGCGAGCCAGTTGCCGAAGTCGGTCAGGTCAGTTGCCATCGGTGCCCCGCTCGTACCCCATGGCCGACTCCAGCCGGGCCAGGGTGCCGCGCGCGCCGTTCGCGGACCGCGGGCCGAGGTTCGCCGTGCGGATGCGGATCATGCTGGCGAGCATCTCCGCCTCCTGCTCCTGCCGGGTGGTGTAGTTGGTGCGCCCGAGCACCACGGGGGCGCGCCCGTCGGCCTCCTCCCCTTCCAAGGAGTGGTGGCCGAAGAGGATGTGGCCCAGCTCGTGGAGGACGATGTGCTCCCGGTGCAGCGGGGTGGTCTGCGCCTCGTAGAAGACGTAGTCGACGCTGGCCGTGCCCACCCACAATCCGCAGACTCCGGACTCGGCCGCCTCCTTGGGGAGCGGGTGGAGCCGGATGGGGCGACCGCGCCGCTCGGCTATCCGGCGGCACAGGTCGTCGAGGGAGAACGGGTGGGTCAGATCCAGATGGCCGAGAATCTGCTCGCACCTTTTGCGAATGCTGAGTTGCCGGTGGGGCATGTGATCCCTCTTCGGACCCTTTCCGGGGCAACGGTGGTAGGCGTGTGTGGGCATGGGCATGACGTCCTGTGCCTTCGAGGCGGCCTCGGGGAATACGGTCCTGAGGGGAAAACACGGAAGCCCGTCCGCCGAGTGACGAACGGGCGTTCCACCATGCCTACAGATCTTGTACGGGAGTTGGCAAGGCAAGTCCCCAGGTGGGGAAGCTATTCGGCCACTCCGTACGCGGACCCACACGTGCCGGGTGGCTGCAAGACACCCTTGACGGACGCTACTTCTTGCGACGCTCCTCGGGGGAGGTGAGGCCCGCGCGGCGCAGGGCGTCCGCCATCGCGCTGTTGGCGGGGGCGGGGGCGTTGCCGCCGCCCTGCCGACGGCCCTGGCCACCCTGGCCGCCTTGGCCGCGTTCGCCCTGGCTCTGGTTCCGGCCGCCCTCGCGGGCACCGGACCCGCCGCGCTGCTGCGGCGCCCGGCCACCGCCACCGCCGCCACCGCCCC
>NZ_JBGBPT010000118.1:0-22234 GCF_041106355.1 Streptomyces sp. BF23-19
GTGGACCAAGACCGCCGACCAGATCCTCGACCGCATCTGCCGCTACTGCGACAGGATCTCCAAACCAGGTCACTAGGCCTCGCTGCCCAGCGCCACGGCCGCGGTGTTCTCGGCCGTACCGACGACCACCACTGGCTCATCCCTGGCCAAACGGCAGGCGAGCCCATCACCGTTCAGCCCTTGGTCCAACGCCTGAACCAACTCGGCATCCGGGCCCGCCCCGCCCGCAACACCACCCTGATGGAACTCGCCGCAGAGCTTCCCGCCGCTGTCATCAGCCGACTCCTAGGCCTGAGCATCACCTCAGCCGAACACTGGATCGCCGAGGCCGCAGCCGGCCGCATCCACTACGCAGCTGACTTGGCCCAACGCTGATGAGGCTCCGCGCCGGACCCATGCGCCGGCCGGGGCCTCGTCGGGGTCCGTGGTGAGCCCAAGGGGCAGTTGGATGATCTTGGCGGTAGCAATGCGGTTCGGCGCGAGAAGCCGGGTGGTTCTCCTCTTCCTGGAGGTCCTGCCCGCAGATCAGACGGCTGAGGGCGATTGCGCAGCACCCCGTCTGCCGCGGGCTGCCATCATGCTCGAATGGCCCACGACATAGTGTTCTTCCTCGCCCCTGACGACGAGACCGCCGCCTCGACGCGTCTGCGGGGACCTGGCGGGGACTGTGAGTCCGTGACCTGCCGTTTTATTGAGCCGGACAGTGCCATCGCCGAGTGGGACATGTACTTCGAGGCCCCTTCGACCGAGGCCCCGCCGCTTGAGCAGCTCCATGCGTGGCGGCCGTGGCCGGAGTGGGTCACCGCCCCCTTGAACGATGGCGTTGAGGTGTTAGCTCTGCCGAAGCGGCTGACCCGAGCGCTCGGCAAAGCGAGTTCCGCCGAACTCGAAGAGCTCGCAGGCCGCTGGGTTGCGCGGCTCCGGGCTGAGGACGGCGACGACATGACCGACGATGATCTCCTTGCGGTTTTGCAGGGCGTTGCCCGCCTCGCAGCGTCTGCGGCGAATACGGGTGGCGGCCTCTACAGCTGGAGCTTCTGACCGTCTCCCCGCGAGGGCCGCTCGTTCTTGACGCCGCTGCACGCCAGGAGCTCGGTCCCGGTGGCGTCGAAGTACAGGGTGAAGAACCAAGATCGGTCTGCTGCGACGATGTTGCCTGTACGCAGTTCCTCATCACGGTGCCGGGCGCGGAGGATCTCAACGGTCTCGTCAAGGCCGACGGTCGTCAGGCCGATCTTCAACGACCGCCTCAGCCTTGTCGCAGCTATGCCAAAGACCATCCAGTGCGGGGCCTGTCCGTCGTAGAGCATGACCTCGCCGCCGGCGGCGATGGCGTCGCGCGCTGCTTCGCAGGCACTGGTCTGGCCTTGGAGCATCGCGGTGATGTCGGGCTGACTTGGGTTTTCTTCCTCGGTGGCCATGCGGCGACTGTAGGGAGCGAACGCGGGCGTTGCTACGGGATTCGGCGTGGCCTGCGCGGGGCCGTTGGGCCGTGGGGAGCCGTATCAGGCCGCCTACCCGGCGGAGGACGTTCGTCGATGGCGCGGCTACTTCGCGCTGATGGCCGCAGCCTGTGTTCGGCATCGTTCCAGCCCTGCAGTCACTCTTCGTGGTCCGGGCTGTCCTGGCTGGCCAGGAGTTCGCCAGCCGCGGTCATTGCTGCCCAAAAGTCGCGTGGTGAGCCGCGCCCGTCCCGGAACCGGGTTTTGGCGAAGTGGAGGAAGATCTTCGTGAGCTCCCCGGTGCGAAACCAGGCGAGCAGGCCGCCCGGATAGCCTCCGCGGGCACCAGCAGCGGTTCCCAAGAGGTCGCGGATGCGCTCCTCGTGTTCCGCAAGTACTCGGTCCACGATGAAGACGTGCCCAAACGTGAGAACGAAGGCGAGGTCCTCCTCCTCACCCACCGCGAAGTCTGAGAGGGCGGTACGTAAGCTGATGTCCGGTTCGGTCGTCGCTTGATCGTGTGACTGCGGGGAATCCCGGCCAATCGACGGGCTTGGTCGTGTTGGAGTGGTGTGGTGAGCGACCGCAAGCCCTACAAGAGCGACTTATCCGACGAACGCTGGGCGCTGATCGAGCCGGTACCCACTGCGTGGAAGGCGAAGCATCCCTCCGTCAGTGGTCACCGGGGCAGCTACGAGATGCGGGAGATCGTCAACGCGCTCCTTTACCAGTCCCGGACCGGCTGCCAATGGGACTACCTGCCCCACGACCTGCCGCCGCCCGGCGCGGTGAAGTACTACTTCTACAAATGGCGCGACGACGGTACCGACAAGGTCATCCACGATCTGCTGCGCTGGCAGGTGCGTGAGAGCCGGGGACGATTAGCCGACCCGAGCTTGGTGGTGCTCGACACCCAGAGCCTGCATGCCGCCGCCGGGGTGCCCGCGGCCACGACCGGATGGGACGCCGCCAAGAAGGTACCGGGCCGCAAGCGGGGGCTCGCCGTCGATGTGCTGGGCCTGGTGATCGCCGTGGTGGTGCTGGCCGCTTCCGTGCACGACAACGTCTTCGGCACCGCGTTGCTGGACAAGGTCGCAGCAGGGACCTCCACGGTGACGAAGGCCCTGGTGGACCAGGGGTTCAAGAAGAGCGTGGCCGACCACGGCGCCAGCTTGAGCATCGCGGTGGAGATCGTCGAGCGCAACCCGGCCAACCGCAGCTTCGTCCCGCAACCGATCCGCTGGAGAGTCGAGCAGACCAACGGGATCTTGATGCTGCACCGCAGGCTGGTCCGCGACTACGAGCACCGCCCGGTCTCGGCCGAGTCACGGGTGTACTGGGCGATAAGCGACGTAATGGCCCGTCGGCTGACGAGCACCTCCGCCCCGTCCTGGCGCGGCGCGTGAGCGGCGACCCGCAGCAGACCCTCGGCGCCCTGCTGGCCCGCCTGGAGGTCCGCGAGCGGCAGATCGCCGTGGAAGCGGAGGCCGCTCACGAGCAGATCGCGCAACTGACCGCGCTGCTGAACGGACTCGCCCAGGCCGCCGAACACATCACGATCACCCGCAAGACGCTCCTGGAGCTGCCCGACGAAACGGCTCCGGCACCGGCCACACCGACTCCGGCCCTGCCGGACGGCCCCGCGTACCAGCAGATCATGGCCGTGTTCGCCGAAGCCAGCACCCCACTACGGGCGAGGAACGTGTGCGAGGTAATGGATCTGGATCTCCTGCCGAACAACATCAACAACGTCCGCATCAAACTGAAGCGCCTAACCGGGCGTGGAATCCTGGCCGAGACCGAGCCAGGCCTGTTCACCAGGCCGCGACCGTAACTGCCCGGACGTCCCCTCCCCTTCGAGGGCCAGCGGGGCTGAGGCCGGTGGGTGCGCTGACCGACTCCTGTGCGCCGTTACGGGCAGCTGGAATGAACCGTAAATCATAGAAATCTTCATTAAGGCCGCACTAGGCTGGCCGCCACCAGAAGATGACGCTTCGCCACATGGACGTCTGCAACGGTCTGCTGCGCCCGGTGCGCCTCGGGCCGACGACGCCCCGACGACCGACTCGACGAGAGGGGACGGGACATGACGCGTTCCCGAAGGCCGGCACGGTTCAGCTTCTTACCGGGAGTTCTGGGCCTGGTGATCCTGTTCGCACTGAGTGGCTGCGCAACCAGCTCCGGCGACTCCGCGCACGCCGCACCCACGAAACCGGCGCTGGACGTCTGCGCTTTGGCGACCGAGGAGGAGGTCGGGGCGGTCCTCGGCCAACCGGCAAAGGGAAGGCGGGATGACAGCGTCCTGCCCGGCCGCACGCAGTGCACCTACGTGAACGCCGCTGCCAAGGGCCGCATCGTCTTCATCGCCCTGCTGCCCTTCGAGGTCAGCCAGCACACCAAGCCCGGCACTCTACCGGTGGCCGGAGTGGGCGACGTGGCTCTGTACGACGAAGCCTCGATCGGTGGCCATCTGTACGTGCGCAAGGGCTCGGTCAACTTCGCCGTCAACTACGCTTTTGATCCCCTTGCCCCGGGAATCCCCGACCAGCACTCCAGTCAGATCCGCGACCACCTCGAAACGCTGGCCCGCGCGATCGTGTCAAGGCTGTGAGCGGCCGCGCCTGCGTCAGCCCACCTCGATGACGGAGAACCGCCCGCACCAAGGATCGGCGAGCCGGGCCGCCCGGCCGTACGGGGTCTCCTCCAGTCAAGGACTTGCCCGACGGCCTGGCGTACGGTCAGGTCGGCGTCGGTGACGGCGAAGTGCACCTGCCAGTGCGGCCACCCCGGTGCCATGCCGCAGCGGATGCCCGCCACCGGTTCGCCGTCAACCAGCAGGTCGACGGTGCCGCCGCACTCGTGGACGCGCTGTGACACCTCGTCGGCGCTGTCCACGGCGAAGTAGGTGGTCCACCCGGCGGCGGGGGGCTGCCGATACCGGCGACCTTGGCGCCGCTCAGGGTGGCGCGCACGTAGGCGCCCAGCCGCGTCGGCCTGAGAGGCGTACTCGTCGATCGGCCGGGAGCCCCCACAGTCACACGATCAGGCGACATAGAAACGAACATCAAGTCACATATCGCCCTCTGAGAAGAGTGGCTCGACCTCGCGGAGCCGGGCCTCGGCGTCAGTCCGGGGCACACCCAGGGCCAAGCACACGGCCAACAGACAGACACCCCGTTTGCCGGTCCTCGCGGCCAGCTCGGCGAAGACCTCCTCGTCGCTTTGCCCTGCGGCCAGCATCTCCTGCGCCTCCAGAACCAGCGCGCCCTCGCCCTCCCCGTGCCCCATGGCGAGAGGCTACCGCGAGGGTGCGATGGCCGAGTCGGCTGCGTTCCCCTAGCTCACCGAGGCAGCACGAAGCTTCCCAGCCAGCGGGGTGTGAAGCGCAGCAGAGCCGGATTACAGCCCTATTCCGCACACTCGAATATCCGAAGCTACCGACAACGTCGCCGACGACCCGGAGCAGGCCCAGGCGCTCGCGATTGCGCATCGAGTACCGGGCCACCGCGACCCGGCTGGAGCGCTCCAGTGCTTTGCGGAGAAGCACGTACGGCTTCTGGGCGGCGGGCCCGTCGGGTGAGAGGTAGTAGGCGGTGCCGATCTGCACGGGATCGATGCTGGCGGCCGGCAGGAAGCCGGCGAGTTCAATGGTCCGGGCGGTGGCCACCGGCATGGCGTCGAGGTCCTGGTCGGTGACGGGGATGACTGCGGTCGCGGTCTCGTAGCCGCGCCCGATCTCCGCCGCCGAGACCTCCTGGCCGTCGAGCTCGCACACCTTCCGCACGCGCACGCGCCCGCCGTCGGCGAGATGGATCTGCCGGAAGGCGACGTCGTGCGACTCGGTCGCCGGCCACACCTTGCACATGACCGTGGTGTTGACTGAACTAGTTTCCAGATAATCGCAGGTCAGATGGGGTTTCTGCTAGCTTCCGGTCATGCTTGAGACGGGTGATCCCCCTCGGGATCTGATCAGCTTCGTGTTACCTCAGACCGGCGCTCTGGTGGAGGTGGCGAACCCGGCCCAGCCGTACGTGCTGCTGGATGCCACGGGCGCGGTGGTGAAGCCGGTGTCCGCGTTCTTCGCCGAGCTGCAGGCATGTTCGCGGCCGCCGTCGACGATCCGCTCGTACGGGATGGACCTGCTGCGGTGGTGGCGGTTCCTGAACGGCGTTGGGGTGGAGTGGCATCGGGCGACCCGGTTGGAGGCGCGGGACTTTGCCCGCTGGATGGCGATCGCGCCGAAGCCCGTGAGGGCGCACTGGCGCGGGCGGGCGGCCGGCCTAGCGGCGCCGCCCGCCGCTAGGCCGGCCGCCGGCGTGCCGAACAGCGTGACAGGGCGGGCGGGGCCGGGGCTGATGTACGCGGCGGCGACGCGGGCGCACTGCGAGACCGTGTTGCGGTCGTTCTACGACTTCCACTTGGACGCGTGCACCGGCCCGATCGTCAACCCGTTCCCCACAGGGCGGGAGCGTCGCCGGCTGCCTTCGTCTACTGGCGGGCCGGTCCGGTCTTCACCTGGTGGCCGGTACAGGCCTTCGGTGCCGGTAAAGGTCCCCCGCCGGATCCCGGACACGCGGTTCGACGAGCTGTTCGCGGCGCTGCGTCACCACCGGGACCGGGCCCTGTTGGCGTTCTGGGTCTCTAACGGAGCCCGGGCGGAGGAATTGCTGACGTGCCGGCAGCGCGATGCCCTGCCGGGAGAGCAACTGCTCGGGGTGGTGCGGAAAGGGACGCGGGCGTATCAGCAGGTGCCGTCGGCGGCGGACGCGTTCGTGTGGCTGCGCCTGTACCAGGAAGAGGCGTGGCGGGCAGGGGTGCCGCGGGGGCCGGGGCGCTGGCTGTGGTGGACGTTGCGCCCCCCGTTTCGGCCGTTGACCTACCACGCGGCGCGAGCGATGTTCGGCCGGGCCAACCAGTTGCTGGGATCGAACTGGACACTGCACGACCTGCGCAAGACGGCCGCGTACCGGATGGCGCGGGACCCGAAGCTGGCGCTGACGGACGTGCAGTGGGTCCTGGGCCACGCGCACCTGAGCACCACCCAGATCTACCTGCCCGCGGGCCGCGAGGAGATCGTCGACGCGGTGCGCGCCCACCACGCGCGGCAGAGCCGCGAGGCCCGGGTCGTGGCGGTCCCGGCGGCCGGCTACCGGCCGGACTCGCTGGACGAGCTGTTCGGGAGGACCAGGTGAACGCACGGGTCCGGGAGACCACCGGCGCTGCCGCAGCAGGCCTGGCCGTGCTACCGCCGGCACCACGAGCGTCCGGAGGGCTGCTGGAACAGGCCCGCGCTCGCTTCCCGGCCCGCGCGGCCGGGCGGCGGTGGCCGATCACGGACGCTCCGGCCGACGAGGTGCTCGCAGTACTGGAGCAGCCGCCCTTCCGCGCGGACACGGCCCACACCCGGTGGCACCGGCGGTCAGGCGCCCGCGCGGTCCTGGCCTGGCTCTCCGGCTTCGAGGGGGAGAGCTGGCAGGAACGCTGGGAGGCATCCCCGGCCGCCGCCTGCCCGCAGCGCTGGCGGCGGGAGGCCGAGGCGTGGGTGAGCATCGCCGCCGTGCGCGGGACCAACATCCAGGCCGGCCTGCTGATGCTGGCCGCCGCCGATGTGATCCGGCTGCCACTGTCGTGGCAGAGGGGCCTCAACAGCCCCCACGTGCGCACCTTCGTCGAGGAATTTCGCGACCCCGACGGCTTCGCCCGCCTGAAGGAGGTCGTCGGCGCCGAACGGTGGACGTCAACGAGAGGGGGCCTGGCCCGCCGTGCGCTGACCCGGATCATGCTGGCCAAGGGCGGCGGCCTGGCGGACATCACCGTGGGCGACACGCTCGAATACGACGCCGGACTACGCTCGACTGCCCACGGTGTCAGCAGCGGTGGCACCCTCTACTACGCATGGCTGCGCGATCTGGGGCATCTGCCGCCCGACGCCCCGACCACCTTGCGGTTCCTGGAGCAGGTCACTGGCCAGCTCACCTGCCTCCAGCTCGTCGACCGCCACCCCGTCGCCTCCCCGGGGATCAGAGCCCTGATCATCGACTACCTGGAGGAACGCCGCCCCCGCCTGGACTACTCCACCTTGGACAACCTCGCCCGGCACCTGACCAGGAACTTCTGGGCCGACATCGAACGACACCACCCCGGCATCGACACCCTGCGCCTGCCGGCCGACGTCGCCACCGCCTGGAAGGAGCGCCTGCGCACCCGTGTCCAACGACGACGCCGCCCGGACGGCTCCATCGAGCAGGCGGTCGTGGAACGCGGCGACCGCACCATGATCTTCATCAACGTCCGCGCCCTCTACCTGGACATCGCCCGCTGGGCGATCGAAGAACCAGCGCGCTGGGGTCCGTGGGTGGCGCCGTGCCCGATCAAGGTGGCCGAGGTCGCCAATCACAAGCGCGTTACCCGGACCAAGGCCCGCATGGACCAACGCACCCGTGAACGCCTACCGGTGCTGGAGGCATTCGCCCGGGCCGCCGCCGACCACCACCGGCTGCGCGCGGCCCACCTTGAGATCGCCCGCGCCACCCCTCCCGGCGGCAGCTTCACCCTCGACGGCGCCCCCTACACCCGCGGTGCGAACAAGGCCGGTGCCGCCGCCCGCGACGCGGAAGGCCGCCTGGTGCACCTCGACCGCGCCGAGCACCGCGCCTTCTGGGCCTGGGCGACGGTTGAGTTCCTGCGCCACACCGGCGCCCGTGTGGAGGAAATGCTGGAGACCACCCATCACGCGATGGTGCAGTACCGGCTGCCCACCACCGGCGAGATCGTCCCCCTCCTGCAGATCGCCCCCTCCAAGACCGACGTCGAGCGCGTCCTGCTCGTCAGCCCCGAGCTCGCCGACGTCCTGGCCACGATCATCCGCCGCGCCCGCGACCCCAAGACCGGCCTCATCCCCCTCGTCACCCGCTACGACAGCGAAGAGCGCCAGTGGGACCCGCCCGCGCCCCTGCTCTTCCAGTACAACCGCGCAGGCGAACCCTCCTCCATCAACTCCCAGACCATTCGCGAGATCCTCAAGGAGACCGTCACCTTCATGGGGCTGACCGACACCACCGGCCGTCCCCTGACCTTCACCCCGCAGGACTTCCGCCGGATGTTCATCACCGACGCCATCCGCACCGGCCTGCCACCCCACATCGCCCAGGTCATCGCAGGCCACGCCAACATCAACACCACCATGGGCTACAACGCGGTCTACCCCACCGAGACCATCGAGGCCCACCGCGCCTTCATCGCTCGCCGCCGCACCCTGCGCCCCGCCGAGGAGTACCGCACCCCGACCGACGCCGAGTGGGAGGACTTCCTCGGCCACTTTGAACGCCGCAAGCTCTCCGTCGGCACCTGCGCCCGCGCCTACGGAACGGCCTGCATCCACGAACATGCTTGCGTTCGTTGCTCGCTCCTCAGGCCAGACCCGGCCCAGCGCGACCGGTTGGAGGAGATCCGCGACAACCTCATTGTCCGAATCGCCGAGGCCGTGCGCGAAGGCTGGCTCGGTGAGGTCGAGGGGCTTCGAGTCAGCCTGGCCGGTGCTGAAAACAAGCTCTCCCAGCTGGCCAATAGCGCCGTCAGCGCGGCGGTCGACCTCCCGATGCCGATGCTGAGGCGTGACCTGTGAAGCACCTCATCACTCGCTCCGGAGCGGCAGGCCCCGGGAGGCAGCCGGATCAGAACGGTTCAAATTTCGGCTCGACCGGACCAATCTCACCGTGCTCTGCCAGTTCGTCCAGGTCTGCCGGCTCCAGGAACTCCAAGAGGTCAGGGTCGATCCCGTGGTGCGGGTCCACGTCGCGCAGGCGCTTGACGAAGGCGAGCACGAAGTCGGTGAACGAGCCATCGAAGATCTCGGGGTCGGCCCCGTTGATGTTCGTGACGATCTTCCAGCGGTCAGGGTTCGGGTCGCAGGGCCAGAAGAAGTGCTCGTCGCCGGAGTAGTCGTATCCCCAGGAGATCAGGCCGCCCGAGGCGGGGTGGAACCGGAATGGGTACCTGTCCGAGTCGCGTCGCCACGACTGGCCAAACAACTCGTGGATCTTCCGCATCCGATTCAGCAGCGGGCTGGACCCTAGGGGGTGGAAGACCACCAGCTCTCCGCAGATCGCGCCCGTTCCATAAGCGTCAAGGAATGCCTTGAAGTCGCCCGGTAGCACCGAGCCGAGATAGTTCTCGACCTCGGCCCAGTCGTCCGGGGATGGCTCTCGGGTCGGTGGCAGGCCGAACAGTTGCCCCAGTTCATCCAGACCCGCCATACGCCCCACCTGCTTGATCGTCCGTTGTCGGCGGCAAACCTAGTCAGACTCAGCTGCGGGGATCAAGGGGGAGCGGGGCCGACAGCCCCCGCCGAGTCATCTCACCACCTTGATCATTCGCGACTACGACCAACGAGGTTCATGAGCGTCGAAGTTCAGAGAAGTGACCAGGCCGAACGAGATCGCGCCGCTCCAGATGGGTCGCACGTCGGAACCTTCCGCCTGGGCCCCTGAAACCAGGGTCGCACCAGCGGAAGACGGCTGCGGGCGGCATACACCAGGTGGGTGCGGAAGCGGAGGGGGTGCGCGGGGCGCGGCCCCGTCGCGGCCTGGATGGCCAGGCCGCACCCCGCACCAGGGAACCTACCCGCCGACCTCTGTCCCACTTGCGGTCGGGTAGGCGGACCGCGGGCGCTCGGTCGGCTCAGGCTTCCAGTACCCCCAGCCCGGAGTCGGCGCGGCAGATCGCGCACGCCTCCACCCCCTGCGTGAGGGCCTGGACGGCCTGCTCGCGGGAGGCGGGGCGGGAGCGCGCCATGCCCATGGAGCAGTCCCCGGTGTGCACCATCACGGGCCGGCGCACCGCGCCGATCCCGTACTGGATCCGCCACTCGACCTCCGGCACGGGCCGGTGCTCGCTTGCGGCCAGGCGCTGGTCGCGGCGGGCCTCGGCGATCAGCGTGCGGACTTCGGTGAGGAGCGCGTTCAGCTGCTGCTCCACCACCTCGAGCCGAGCCAGATCCGGTGGGAAGAGCGCGCGCGGATCACGCCCGGCCACGGCAGCTACCCCGCAGCCGGCTCGTGGGCCCGCTTGAGCGCCATCCGGGCCGCCACGACCTTCTCGCGTTCGACGCTCTGCCAGAACGCGTCCGTCATCACGACGCCGGTCAGCCGCCGCAGCCGGCGCTCCAACCGCCCCAACGCCACCTGCTGCTCCGGGGTGTAGCCGGGGCTCGGCGGCACGTTGCCGCGCAGGGAGTAGCGGCCCTCCTGGACCGTCCAGCCGGGGAGGGGTTCCGCCGACCACGGCAGGGTGGCGCACAGGGTGGTGTGCTCGGCGCGGACGCGGTGGAGCTGTGCCTGCAGGGCCCGCAGACGGGGAGGGAAGTCGAAGGACATGACGTCATCGTACGTCTGTTCGAATTGACGCAGCCACACGCCGCGCTCGCACCGGAAATCGAACAACTGATGTAATCAAGCCATGGCGCAAAACCGTTTCCCGGAGGATTTGATCAAGCTCAAGCAGCAGCAGATCCGCACCTTCAACCGCCTGGCCCTGCGGCCGGCGACGGGAACGGCCGAGCTCCGGAGCGAGCTGACCAGACTCTTCTGCCTCATCGGCTCCCACCCCCACTGGCAGAGCGAGCCCCTGACCGGCCGGGCGCGCTCCGACCTGCACCACCAGGCCGTCGCCGCGCCCGGCGGGGAACCCGAGCTCGTCGTGGAGTACCGCGACGGCGAGTTCACGGTGCGCACGTCCGAGACCCGCTCGCGCTCCTCCTGAGGCCGACGGCATGCGTCGGAGCGCCTTTCCCGGCGTCCGTCGCGCGCGGGGAAGAGTCCGTACAGCGGCACGGCGGCACGGCCGGCCCGGGGCGCAAGGGGCTTTCCCGGACCCGCGCGCCACGGTGTTGTCAGACGGGTCCGGTAGTCCGCCGGGCAGTTCTGCCGCGAACGTGCACATCTCCGTCAGCTGATGGGCGGAGTAGAGGCGTCGAGTAGCCCGCCGATCGAAGGAGCCTGGCAACGAGGGGGCTCACGCCGAGAGGTGCCTCCTCCGTGGGTGATGGTGTGGTCCCGCGGCCTGAGCGGCCGCGGGACAGGAGGAGTGTGTCAGCGGCCACCAGGCGTGGGAACGCGCGTGACCGGTCCGGCGGGTGTGCACAGATCGTCGCCGGCGACGATCAAGGCGAGGACGACGGCGACGGCTTCGTTGCGCAGGACGCGGGCTGCCTGGCGCAGGCGGTCCGGATCCGGGCTGGGCAGGGACAGGGCCACGCACTGCGGTTCGGTGCCGGTGCCGATGGGGACGGCGGCGCAGACGGTTCCGAGGGTGTACTCCTGAAGGTCGAGCAGGGGTTGGCCGGGCCAGCGGTCGTCGAGCTCGTCGAAGAGGACCTCGGGGCTGGTGATGGTGTGGGGGGTGAACTGCTCCATGCGGTACCGGTTGAGGTGGTCGCGGCGCTTCTCCGGTCCGAGCTGGGCCAGGAGTGCCTTGCCGACGGCTGAGGCGTGGGCGGCTTCGCGGAAGTCGACCCACTCGTGGACGGCCGGGGTGCGCGGGCCGTCGGCGTACTGGGTGATGGATACCTCGCCCTCGGAGTAGCTGGCGACGTAGACGGCAGCTCCGACCGCGTCGCGCAGGTATCCGAGCGTGTCGCGGAGCTCGCCCATCCGGTCACGGTCGGCGGCCGCGAGATGCAGGGCGGAGCCGGCGGAGTACACGCCGGGGATGATCGGGGCGACGAGCTGGGCACGGACGAGTTGCTGCAGTGCCTGGTTGAGGTGGAGCTGGCCGAGGCCGGTCTCCCGCGCGATCTGGGGGAGGCGGACACCGCCGATGTGGCGGTGCACCACCTCGAGCACGCGCAGGGCCCGGTGGGCTGCGTCCAGGCTGGAGCAGGCAGGCCGCCGGGGAGCCCGGCGGGCGATGCGCGCTCCCTGCTTGGCGTCGGCGGTCAGCCCGGCCGGGGCCAGACGAGCACAGCGGGCCAGGGCCGAGGCGAGCTGGCTGGTGGTCCTGTAGATCTCGCCGAGGGCGATGTCCTCACGTGGGACCAGGGCCGTCATCGCCCGGTGCAGCGGCGGGGGGAACTGCCGCAGGGCCTTGGGGTCGGTGGGCGGGTGAGCGGCCAGGTCGGTGGTGGAAATGGGTGGCGAGGACCAGATGACAGAGGCGCCCAAGGGGGATTCCAGATCCTCGGGGACCGGCGGCAGGGCTGGCAGGTCCGTCTCGTCATCGTTGGTGGGGCTGGTGGTCTGCCCTTGCCAGTGGTGGGCGATGGTGACTTCGGCCCGGGACAGGTGCAGGAGGTACAGGGCCCGGGCAGCGGTGGCCGAACCGGCACCGGCGGCGTACTGGAACCAGAACTGGGCGCCCTCCATCCGGCCGGACAGGTGCAGCAGGCTCGCGAACAGAAGGGCAGAAGGCCGGCTGTAGGGCCAGGCGTCCGCGTCCAGGGCGATCCGGGTGAACCCCGGGCTGTCGACCAGGTCCCGGGCAAGCCGGTCGAGGGCGCGGGCGGCCCGCACGTGGCAGGCCGCGTCCAGCACCAGCTGACGCTCTGCCCGGTTGGCCGGAACCCGGGAACCAGCCGCGGCGATCCCGTGCGGGACTGGTGGCAGGGCACCACCTCCCGAACGCTGCGCCGCCGCACCCTTGCGGTGACCGACGACGCGCAGGGCGATACGGCGGCGCGCCTCCGTCTCGTCGTAGGAGGCGTAGTCGCCGGTGAAGACTTCGGCGGCCAGGAGAGCCTCGTCGTCCACGTCACTCGGCGATCCGGCAGGGTTGCCGGTTGTGTCCTTCACAGGTCCTTCTCCTCTCCGGGGGTCCAGTCCAAGTTGATCTTTTCGGCAAGCGTTCGGCGGGCGGTGTAGATGTGGGAGCGCACCGTGGTCGGGGAGATACCCATCAGCTGCGCGACCCGCCTCCGTTCCAGGCCCAGGACGAAGGTCAGCAGCACGACGTCGTAGTGCCGCTCGGGCAGCTCGGCGATCGCCTCGTACAGACCGAGCGTGGACACCTGCTGTGCTTTCAGCCGGCGGCGGGACGCACGCCGCAGCGCGGCGAACTGGGCGGTCTTCACCAGCGCGACCGGGACGATCTGGGCCGCCTTGTACCGTGCGACATGCTCGCGCAGCTGGGACCAGGCGAAGCCCGGGAGGCTGGCTTCCTGCAGCGCCTCCGGCCATACCTGCAGCAGGAACGTGAACACGTCCTCGACGACGGCCGCGGCGACCTTGCCGTCGCCGAGCTCCCACTGCGCGTAGTGCAGAAAAGCCAGGTGGTTCTGCGAGTGGAACGCAACGAACTCCACCGGCATGACCCCGGCAAGCTCGACGTCGACCGCCTGCTCTCCGAACGGGTCGTCCTCGGCGTTGGTCATGAACTCCCCCACTGCTGCTCCCCGGCCCCGTTCAAGTCGGTACTCGGCATGTCACGCGGCCGGTCCAGGTGACCGGCCGTCAGGCTGCGGCCTGCGGTGAGTTCGGCGGCGCCTACCCGCACTCCGGCGCCCAGCAGGCGGCGGAGTCCTCGCGCCACGTCAGGGGCGAACACCCGCACGGCAGTTGTGCCTATCAGTGCCAGAGCGAGCGGTTCGGTGATGTCCACGGCGCGGGAAGTCCTTCCAGACGATCTTCAGACGGCAGAGCCAGGCGTGCCTTCCCCAGTCGGCAGCCGGGGAGCCGCCACCACGAGGCGGCTCCTACTGACCAGCCAATCGAAACGACCCTGCGAACGTTCAGGGCGTCTTGGTAAAACTTCTGGAGCGGGCGCATCCGCTTCCTTGTGCGCCCCCACACGCCAGCGCACGCCCCTGCTCACCCAGCACATGGCCGTGTCCCTCGGACGATCGTTTCTGCGGTGGATCTCCCCACCCAGCTGGGTGAAGGAGCCGATCTCGGGCTGGGCAACCGCACTTCAGACCCGCTACAACCCAGGTCGTGATCAAGGACTTCATGCGTCGCGGCCTGCCCGCGCTCACCCTCGCCGCACTTCCCCTCCTCACCGCTGGCGTGCCCACCGCCCACGCCGGACCGGTCCGCGCCACTGCCCCCTCAACGGCGGGCGCACCGACCACCGCCGGGCTCCGCGCGCCGCTGCCGCTGTTCGAGGCGATCGACCGGATCCCCGTCGCCGACGAGCAGCGTGAGGGATACAAGCGGGACCTGTACAAGCACTGGAACCGCGGACTGAACGCGACCGACGGCTGTGACACCCGCAGGGAGGTCATCCTGTCCGAGGCCGTGGAGGCTCCACAGGTCGCTGCCGGCTGCAAGATGTCGGGCGGATCGTGGCTGAGCCCCTACGACGACGTCGTCGTAACGGACGCCGCCGGTCTCGATGTAGACCATTTCGTACCCTTGGCCGAAGTCCACGACTCGGGTGGCTTCGCATGGGACCCGGCGCGGCGTGAGGCGTACGCGAACGACCAGGCGTCCCCGCTGACGCTGATCGCGGTCACCGCGAAGTCGAACCGGTCCAAGGCCGACAAGGACCCCGCCCAGTGGCTGCCGCCGGCCGGCGGATACCACTGCGAGTACGCCGCCCAGTGGACCGCGACGAAGCTGCGCTGGAATCTCGCCGCCGATGACGCCGAGCGCCAGGCGCTGCTCGGGGTCGCGGAGGACTGCCGGAACACCACCGTCGTCTACGAGAGTGCGTCCTGACCGGGCCGGTCTCGTGACTGCGGCCCAATGCCACACCGGGGCACCCGCCCGTGACGGCAAGCGGTGGTGTGTCGAGGAGCCTGCGGGCGGGGCGGTCGGACGGAGTGGGTGCCGCTGTCGCCGGCGCAGAGCGCCGCCCTGCGGCGGGACCGGCACCTCGTGGACCTGCACCACCCAGTCGCCCTGCTCGGCATGGTCACCGCCGAAACCCTGTACACCGGAGACACTCCGGCCAGGCTGGATCCCGAGTTCGTGCAGGCCGTGGAGAAGCGCACGCCCTCCCAGGGGTGTCCGGGGGCGGCGGGGGTGAGGTGCTCGGCGACCTGCCGGGCGGTGTCCGGGCGCAGCGGTACGGTCCGGCCGGCCGCGCGCAGTCGGCCAGCGCCGCGACAGGGCCTCGATCTCCGTGGCCGCGGCGTCGTGGTCCTGGTTCCGGGACAGCTGCTGCTCGATGGCCGCGCGGTCTGCCGCGAAGAACGGCGGGTGCCAAGTCACCGTGCCGTGGGCCCCGGCTGGCAGGCTCAGGGCCGGGCCCGCACTCTCGTGCTGTCGGTGGCGGGAAGGTCTGCCCAGTGAGTGGCGCCACGCGGGAGGGCTCGGGTGCCGCATGCAGTCGCCAGTTGGGCGACGATTTGACCGCCGCGGCCGTGTTCCTCCGGGTCGCAGGCAGGGCTCCAGGCACCGTCTGCGGGGGCGGGGCCGCCGTCGTCGACCTCTATGCGCAGGGTGTCGGTGCGCTGCTCAAGGCGGAGGAGTACGGGGGGCAGGGCGTGTTCGACGGCGTTGGTGACGAGTTCGGAGACGACGAGGAGGGCCTGGTCGGTCGCATTGCTGTCCGTACCCCAGGCGTCGAGTACGGCTTGGGTGATGCGGCGGGCCCGGCCACGGTGGGCACGTTCGCGCGCAGGGTGGGGGAGTGGAGGAGTGGAAGCGCCGCTCGCGGAGCAACCGGTCGCAGCTGCCCGTCGGCCGGGCGCGGGTGTGGGCGTGGTGCTTCGAGGCCTGGAGGAGGAGGAGGACGCGCGTGAGCGGGCCGCGCAGCGGGTCGAGGGCGCCGATCTCGACGACGCGCTCGGCGATCGGGAGGCGGAGTGGGCGCGCTCCCAAAAGTCCTGGAGGCTGTTGTAGGGCCGGCTGGCCGCGATGCGGTGATCTGGTCCTCGCTGATGCCCTTCATCGAGGACGGCGACAGCCCCCACCCGCTGCTCTCGGTCTCCTCGATGCGGAGGCCGCCCTGCTGCCGGACGGCCTGGTCCTCGACGGCGAACTCCTCCCCTGGGATACGGCCACGGGCCAGCTGTCCCTCGAGGGACAGCAGCGCCGCACCGCCGCCCGCAGCCTCCGGTGGTCGCCACCATAACGCCGACAAAGCCCCGGCCGAATTTCATTTCCGTCAAATATTGACTATGCGTGAAGCCGATACGGAAAAGGTTGAATGTGGCAGCAGTTCGGCGGGGGGAAGGAATCCCCATAGGTCGGTCGTCGGCTCTTCGTGCAAGGACACTCACGCGCGCGCATGGAATCCCTCCCGGAACTCGCAAGTGGATCCCCTGAGGTTCACTTGAGGATTCGCGTATCCTGCGCCATTCATAAGGAAGCCCTTCGAGACGTATCTGAGGCTTTTTCGGCCATAGTCGAAAGCGAAATATTACGGTCCGTTTCAGGGACTGGAGGCGAAGCCGGCGCCGATGGCACGGCGACCAGGCGTCAGTGGGATGCCTTGCGACGGCGCCGGAGGAGGACGTAGCCGGCCCCTCCCATGACGGACAGAGCGGCGACGGAGCCGACCAGCCAAGGAGTCGCCTTCCGGGCCGCGCCCGCCTGAGGCGCGATTGCCGGGTCCTGGCAACCAGGTGCGGCTTCGGTCACTCGGTAGCGTGCCCATTCCTTGGCGGGCTTGCCCTTCTCGTTCCAGTGCACGGTGTAGACGCCAGGCTGCACTTCACACCGGATCCGGACCGCGGCGTCGACTTTCTTGCTGCCGCGCATCACTACCGACTGTGTGAAGGCCGGGGAGGACAGCTCGACCTCCCCGTCCCCTGCCATGTGCGAGTTGTCGGTGGCGGTGATCGTCCCACCCGCCCGCACGGTACGCACGTCCCAGGGTGTCTGTGGCCACGGCGCATCGCCAGGCCAGTGTTCCTCCTGCGACTCCAGCGGCAGTTCGGACACCCTCCTCGCGCACTCCACGCGCTCGGTTTCGTCGGCCGGCGCCACCCTGACGCTCCCCCACAGCCGGTCGATCCCGGACGGGTTCTCCTCGCCCACCGGAGACCTGAAGCGCACCTCATAGGGACCGGAGGCGGCCGTACAGGCGACCGTCATGATCGCGGTGACGAGACGGTCCTCCCTTCGTAGCGTGCCCGCCGTCACGAAGGCGCCGGAAACCACTCGCACGCCGTTCCTGGTGTCCGCGTCGACCGTGGCGCTCGTCGAGATCGTGACCCGATCGCCCGGCCGGACCGTCAGCTCCGCCCCACTCGGCAACGGCCGGGGCGGATCGGAGACCGGCGCCGCTAAGGCGCCACCCGTCGCGGCTGACAGCGACAGGGCAAGCATGGCGGCCACACCGAACCGAGTCTGATTAGTAGCCATTAGCCCTCATTTCAACTTCGTTGACGATCTTTCAAAGTGCTGCATAGTCTGCCCCCTCTTCGAACTGACGCACCATTGCCTCCCGCCTTGGCGCGCTATGGCCTAGCTCAGAAAGCAAGTTCTGTGAGATCCAGATGGTTAAACACACTCGCTCTCAGCATCGCGACCGTCTTACTCGGCAGCACTGCCGCTGCGGCTTCGGGCACTCCGGCCCCGACCGCCTCAGTGCCGGTCACCGCTCCCGCCCTCCCCTCCCCGCCCTCCGCCGCGCCAGGGTCTCCGCCCGGTTCCGCCCACGGTCCCACCCCCACCCCCTCTGCGCCGCCTTCTTTGTCGCCACGCCCTGCTCCGTCACCGCCTTCGCCTCCCGCTTCCGCCTCTCCTTCTCGTTCCGCCGCGGCGGAGGCGGAGTTCTGGAGCGCTGAGCGAATGGCCAAGGCCAAGCCGGTCGGCGCGGTGCGCAGCGATGCTCCGGCGGCCCCGGGCATGGCCCCGGCCGCCCCTGCCAGCACCCCCACGGCAGCCCACTTCGACGGACTACCGATGGTCGGGACGTTCTTCTTCCAGGGCACGCCGGTCAGCGGGGACAGCACCTATTGCAGTGGCAGTGTCGTACGCAGCAAGGGCAAGAACATGGTGCTCACCGCAGGCCACTGCGGGACCCAACTGAAAAATTCGGTGCAACGCATCTTCGTGCCGCAGTACCGGTACGGCCTCGGCTCGAGCGATCAGCCTTGGGGTGTCTTCCCCGTCCATGAGGTCTACATGGACGGGCGGTACGAGAACAACGGGCGGGGGCCGACGTCCGACCTGGACTTCGCCTTCGTCACGGTCAACGCGAACGCCAAGGGAGCGGTCGAGAACCTCACGGGCGCCCTCACTTTCACTCCGGCGACAACATACGAGCACAATGTGACCGTGGTCGGATACCCCTCCAAGGGCAAGGACAACCCCTCCCACAAGGCCATCCGCTGCGACGTACCAACCACCCGCCTGCACGGGTTCCGGCAGATGAAGATGGAGTGCGGCGGTTTCCACCCCGGTGTCTCCGGCGGGCCCTGGATCAAGGGATACAACCCAAAGACAAACACCGGACAGGTGATCGGAAACGTCGGCGGTGTCGGCGGCGGCGGCGACGTCCACTGGATCTCGTACTCGCCGCTGTACGGCAAGGATGCCCAGGACCTCTACAACGACGCCAACAACGGCATCGGGGAGAACAATGTGCACCGCCCGAACCCCTACCAGGGCGCGACGGACGGCCCCGTCCTGCCCGGCAGTGGCGAGACCTGGAAGCACGCCAAGCAGATAGCCTCCGGCGACTTCTCCGGCACCGGGCACAGTGACCTGCTCGTCATCTGGACCGACGGCGAGGTCACCCTCTACCCCGGCGACGGCAACGGCGGCTTCCGCCCCGAGCGGCAGCTCCTGGCACCCAACGCGGGCTGGAAGCCGGCCGCCACCATCACCGCCGGCGACTTCACCGGATCCAACCAGTTCGACCTGATGGTCCGCTGGGACGACGGCCGGATGACCCTCCACGGCGACGTCGGTTCCAACGGCCTCAACGGGGGAACCGAGATGGCGCCCTCCGGATCCATCTGGAGCCACGCCACCCAGATCGCCGCCGGCCGCTTCAACGCCGCCACCTACGTCACCGACCTCATGGTCCGCTGGTCCGACGGCGAACTCAGCCTCTTCACCAACGTGAGCGCCGGCACCATGGGCCAGGAATACAAGCTCAAGGACCCCAACAGCACCTGGAAGGACGCCACCCTTCTCACCGCGGGGCAGTACTCCGGGAACCAGAAGTGGGACCTCATGGTCCGCTGGTCCAGCGGCGCGCTCAACAACTACGTCGGAACGACCACCGGCGGTCTCGGGAGCGAGCAGCCCATCCACGGCCCCAACAAGACCTGGACCCACAGCGTCATCATGACCACCGGCCAGTACACGAGTGACGGACTCACCAACGACCTCATCATCCGCTGGACCGACGGCGAGACCACCATGTACAAGGACACCCGCATGAACAACCTCGGAACCGAAATCATGATCGCCCCACCCGCATAAGCAGCCCAGCAGACACGTACGTACGCAGGCCGGCCCCGGACGGCCTGCGTACCTCCTTGGCTCAAGGGGGCAGGCCCGCCCCTCTGTCTGATCGGCAACTCCGGCACCGGCAGGTCCCACCTGCTGATTGCTCGAGAAACACTGCAGCTCCGCTTCAGGTCCATCGGTACCTGGCGCGATGCGCGCAGTACCCACGCAGACCTCCTACGCGCCCAGGCCGACCCCAAATGGCTATACCGAGTCATGCCCAAACCCTAAGAACCCACCGTGACCAAGTCCCGAGGTCGACGCCCGTGGTCCGGCCAAGCAGAGTGAAGACCACACGCACCATGTGACTACTCCGCTCGCGGGTCGTCGGGGTGGACATGAGGCGAGGTGACCTTTCGGAGGCCGATCAGGGGAACGGCCTCGGCCTTGCCCCTGGCCAGCAACGCGTTGCGCGCGCACGAAGAAGACCGAGTGGCCAGCACCGCGACCACGGCAGTGCCGTAACCCTTGCTCCAGGAGGGGGGCAGCAGCCCCAGGAACGGAGGCGGGCAGCCTGGCGCTCTCCCTCCCCTACCGCAGCCCACATCGCCTCGGCGAGGCCACGCTCGCCCTCACCCGCAAGGCCGTAACCGTCCTGCTCACCCTCCTGTTGGCCGGGGCGCAGCTCCCCGCCGACAGCCCTGCCGCCGGGGAGGCTCCGGCAGCGCAGGCCCAGCCCAACGCACGAGCACGCTGGAACGGCTGCGCCGCCGCTTCCCCACACCGCTGGTGACCGTCGGCGCGATCCGCGACGTCGAACGGCCCGCGGCCCCCGGGCCCCACCTGACCGCCCAGCCGGAAAGCGACACCCTGTATCTCTTCGCAGCCGACCCCGTACTCCACCCGGAGAACCTGCATCTCGCCCTGCCTCACACGTACACCGCCCCCGCCGGCACACATGCCGGAGCGCCCCCGCCAGACGCCGCCACGGCGCACGAGCCGCTCGTCTTCCGCACGTGACGGAGCCGCGCAGGTATCACGACATCGGGCCCCTTGGGTCGGCCAACGAAAAACGGGCGCTGCTGCACCGCCTGCCCTTCGGGGCCGTCTTGCTGGCGGCAGTCTTCTTCATGGAGGCTGTCGCACAGCCGTTCTCATGGCCGCCGTCTTCTTTTTGCTGGGGAGCGCGTGCACGATGGCGGGCTCGCTGCGGCGGCCGTGCAGCCGCTCCCAGGGGCGCGGATCCGTCACGCGAAGCCTGGGAGCGGCTGGGTGGGACTTCCTGTAGAGCTCGCCGTCGCCGTATTTCAGGCTGGCTGCGGCCACTGGGACGTGGAACACGCGGCTGGCGTTCACCCAGTGCCGGGGACGCCGTCGGAGGTCGGAGGCTGCCGCGCACAGGTCGGCGGCCGCGGCCAGGGCCTACTCACGGGGTCGGTGCCGCCCGCCCGGACCGGCGCGAAGACCTCCCATGTCGAGGGGCCTTCGAGCCAGCAGGTGAGCAGCCAGGCCGCGCCATGGGTGACGCCGCCGCCCACGAAGTAGTCCACCTCCAGGGCGGTGAGCGCGGCGGCCTCGCGGGCGGTGATCGGGGCGCCATCGCCCCGGCCGACCTTCAGGGCGGCGGTGCCCTTGGGGCCGGCGGTCTTCCAGACGGCGGAGCCGCGCCGGTCGGTGACCTCGGTGAGGACCAGGCCGCGGCCGCAGTGCACGGTGGCCGCGGCCTGTGCGGCGGCCGGGGCCGGGGAAGGAGTGCTCAAGGGGTGCTCTCCTTCGAAGGTTTCGCCAGGCGGGCGGCCCAGGACCGTACCGACTCCATCGACCACCTCCAGCGGGCCGCGGCCCGGCAGGGCCGTGTCGATACGGGCGGACGACACGGCGATCTTGTCGTGGGCGAGGAGCCAGGCAACCACCGCACGCCGGTCGAACTCCGAGGAACACCCGGTCCTCGCCCGGAACGACCGGGGTGAGGAGGGCGAGCGGGGAACGGGGGCGAGTCGATCTGTCCCACCCCCGAGCGCGGAGGGGAGATTCGTCGAGCCCCATCATCGCGATCTGCTGTGTCAGCACCGTGCCTGAGCGCTGGCCCGTGATCCCGATGGCGGCAGCATCGGCCTGGTTTGGGGCGCTACAGCCCGATGATCAGTCCGACAGCGGCCAGGCAACCGAGGTGGGCGACGGTGAGCAGGAGCCATTCGATGATTCCCATGCGCCAGTGATTGCGTGCCAGCACCCGCGCCAGGCCAACTGACTGGCTGTGGACAACCGTTCGCACAGGGGGGCGAAGTCAGGCGCGGTTGCGGGCCGAAAGTGTCCAAGCCGCCGACCCGGCAGTGATTGCACCCAAGCGTTTGCTGCCGCAGATGCGATCGCAAACGAATCGTTTCCGCCGTATCAGAGGCTGTCGGCGCCTCCCTGAATCGGCCCATAGAGCTCGTAACACGATCTTGCTGCAACGTCCTGGTTGGCCGTGACCGGTGTGAGGTTTTGGCCGTTCGCGATGGTGTG